>CAADGS010000159.1 GCA_900696615.1 uncultured beta proteobacterium | reverse complement strand
GCCGTTTCATTTAGTTTTGAAAAACTAGTGGTAGTAGGTGCAAAAAATTAATCCGGTGGAATCAATTTTCGAATGCAACGTTTGTAAAGTTTTTAAAGAAGCTAGCGGCCATATCTTATTCAAACATTAAAAAAAGCGGGTTATATGAAAACAGAAATTGCGCAGTGGATTGATGACGTCAATAAACCGATTATTCCGAATGGACTAGGTCTGTTCATGTAGTTTTCCTATCATAGCTTGTTGCGCTCGGATCTACACCGATCGAAGCTTTGTACGATCATTGGAGAATCGACTCTGCACAACCGCTATTCACTGCGCGATCAATCTGGAATTTAGTCGGTAACAAATCAGCTTTATTAGAATCTACTAAACACCCAGTAAATCATAGATAACAATTTGATATATAAAAAGTTAATGATTTTTCATTAACCTATGTAATTGATGAATTGAAATAGCGTTGTTAAATTTCGTTTAGATGAGTTTAGATTGATATGCCAATACCACGTTCTTGTTTGTTATATCGCGACAAGAGCAAAGGAATTCAAGCTTCTCAACTAGCAAATCACTTCATCATGACAATGGGGAGCAAACTATGCATAAAAGCATCAAGGAAAGTCTTCCGGGTATGGGAGCAATCGTAGCGGACAAAGATAAAGGTGTTGCGTTCAGGGTGTGGGCGCCCAATGCAGACAGTGTCAGTGTCATCGGTGATTTCAACGATTGGAACCCGGACACCAATCCGATGGCGGAGGAAAAGGGTGGAACGTGGTATACCCATGTTTCTCAAGCCAAAGAAGGTCAATTATATCTTTATCATTTGAAAGCGTTCGATAAGGCATTCACCCGTCCTGATCCCCGAGCCCGTGCGATGGAAAACTCCGTAGGAAAGTCGATGATCTGGCAACCTAAACCGGAGCTGGCAGGAAATGACTTCACTCCGCCGACGCTAGATCAGGCTATCATCTATGAGATGCATATTGGCACATTCAATGTTCGCAAAGGCCAGCAAATCGGCAATTTTCAAAGCGCCATCGAAAAGATGCCGTACCTGAAGAATCTTGGAATTAATGTAATCGAGGTCATGCCCTGCGCAGAGTTTGCCGGTGACTTATCGTGGGGTTATAACCCGGCTTGTCCTTATGCCGTAGAAATCTCGTACGGCGGACCGGAAGGTTTATTAGCTTTCGTAAAGTCCGCTCACGAGCACGGCATCGCGGTTATCATGGATGTGGTATACAACCATTTCGGCCCATCCGATCTCGCTTTATGGCAATTCGACGGCTGGTCGGAGAATGATAAAGGTGGCATATATTTTTATAACGATCACCGTTCCAATACCCCATGGGGCGACACCCGACCTGATTACGGCCGGGGCGAAGTACGTAACTATATCCGTGACAACGCCCTCATGTGGTTGGAGGAATATAGGATCGACGGTTTGCGCTGGGATATGACTTTGTATATTCGGGCCGTCGGTGCCAATCCGCACGATCCTGACGCCGAGATACCAGATGGCTGGGGATTGATGCAATGGGTTAACAATGAGGTACATGATAAGTACCCACTGGCGATAACTATCGCAGAAGATTTACAGGGCAATGAATATATAGTGAAGCCTGCCAGCGAAGGCGGGGCAGGATTTAATAGTCAATGGAACGCTGCCTTCGTCCATCCCATACGTGAAGCAATGATTGAATTGGAAGATCAGCATCGCGATATGGAGGAAGTAAAAAACGCCTTAATTTACCGATATGATAACGACGCCTTTAAACGCGTTGTCTATAGTGAATCGCACGACGAGGTTGCCAACGGCAAAGCACGATTGCCGACCGAGATTTCTCCCGATGACTCGAATGCTCTACCGGCACTGCAACGCTCTAATCTCGCTGCAGCCCTAGTTTATACGGCACCAGGCATTCCTATGATTTTCCAAGGGCAGGAATTTTTAACGGATGAATGGTTTCGTGACGATGTGCCGCTTGATTGGTCTATGCCGGAAACATTTAAAGGTGTGTTGTTGCTATACCGCGATCTTGCAAAAATGCGACGCAACGTAGATGGCAACACACGGGGACTAATGGGGCAACATATCGATGTTCACCATATCGAACATGACCGTAACGTCATAGGATACCGTCGTTGGCGGGAAAGCGGCCGCGGAGATGATGTGATCATCGTTGCCAATATTTCAAATCAGCCAGCCGAGGAAATACGAGTGGGAGTACCTGCCAGTGGTTCATGGAAAGTTCGCTTCAATAGCGATGCCAAAATTTACAACAAGCAATTAGGTAACTTTCCATGTGTAGATTGTGAAGCAACCGTAGGCGACTGCGACGGTCAGCCCTTCAATATCCAGTTAGCTTTGGGTGCTTACGCGTTGGCTATATTCTCTCAAGATCCTTAACCATCAGTAATAACAGAATACTCTGACATTACGCAGTAGGAAATTCATAGTAAAATGCCACTGTTTTCTTAATATTAAGTAACCCCAAGAAAAACGTGGGTGCGGGTCAATCGCATTATATTTTTTGCTTCAGAAACGTTATTCTCATGAATAATAACGTTCTCTTTTAACCAATTGTTTAATAGGCAATTGAATGCAGGATATTTACAGGACGGAAACAATTATGAAGATGTCAGTAACTTGCAATCCCCGTGATAATCATATTCTTTATGCACTTAAGAAAACCGAATTCAAACTTTTGGAACCTCACCTCGAGTTGACAGCGCTATCGCGCGCAGAAGTACTATTTGAAGCTTATGATAAACTTCAATATGTTTATTTTCCCGTTACAGCGACTACATCGTTATTATGTTGCCTAGAGGATGGCGTATCCGTGGAGGTAGCCATGGTTGGCAATGAAGGTATTTTAGGCGTTTCTGCTTTTATGGGAAGAAACGAGGGATTGTTACAAGCAATTGTCAACATACCCGGGTACTGCTACCGGGTTTCATTAAATTCCCTTCACGATGTGCTGGCACGCAGCGGAGGGCGCCGCTCCGGAATACTGCAAAAATTGATATTACGTTATGCCCAGACACTCTTTCTGAAAATGTCACAAGCAATTGCATGCAATCGGCGACATACGCTAGAACAACAACTAAGTTATTGGTTACTCGTTAATTTTGATCGTAGCTGTTCAGAAAATTTGTCCATTACCCATGAATCCATTGCCTATATATTAGGTGTTCGCCGTGAAAGCATCTCCGAAACAGCTAAAAAATTACAAGATGCGGGAGTCATCGAGTATAGCCGCGGGAATATAACATTAAAGGATCGAGTAAAATTGGAAATGACAGCTTGCGAGTGTTACAACGTTACGAAAGAGGAAGCACACAATCTCATTACCGATTTACAAGCCGCATAGGTAAGCTGCGAGAAGAAATCCACCCAATGCAGATTTAATCGATCAGCGTTGGGTTAATTCAAAAACCCAGATGAATGATTTTGATGAAGATTTCGTTTCGCTTTGTTTACTTCCTGAGCGGCGCGGTTCCAGGCCAAAGTTAAAACATCCATAACCGATTCGCCAACTGAACCAGAATTTTCAGAAGCATCGTCCACTTCCACTGGCGTCAGGTAATTATGACAATTGAAAATCCTCTGCAAGGTTTCTTCATAGCTCGCAGGATCAAAATTACCCAACGAGTAAGAACAAAGCAGTGAAAAATCATATTTCTCAGTTAAACCAATCCACAAATCTTCGAGTTGCATGGCGGCTTCATACCTGCCTATATTCCAAAGTGTAGCAACCATACCTCCAAAAACCCGGATTTTTCCACATTTTGAATATATTGCCTCGATTTGAGATTCTACCAATTCATAAAAAGCTTGCCGATCAATCACTTCATTGATAAGTAAACTGGAGATCATAAACTCTGCATCAAAGAATTTAATCTGACCTTTATCTTTAAGCGCTTGCACATCAAAATTCAAAGCACTTAAATGCGAGATCACATTTTTCCTTAAAGCTGGCTTGGCAAATACAACGACTGCTTCCTCGTTTTGCAATCCATCTTGTATAAAATTAGAAAGCGCTTGCACTTGGCAAGTATCATCGCCGCAAACCTGCACGATGTGTTTGCCATTAGAGTCTGTTAAGTACCAGGTCATATTCTTTCTATTCATAATGAAATTGGTTTTTTGCGAGTTGTTTTGGCATTTTATGCCACAAAAATTCAAATTGCTACAATTTATTGCGCATGCTTATCGCATTTCTAGATACATATTAAAAACTTATGTTTAATCAATATACTACTAAACAACATTGTCGTCCTATCATATGACGGATTACCTTTATTTCATTACAGTATCCAACCCGAACTTCTCAGTTAATTCGTAGAACTATAACGAGATACTTGCATATTCATTGGAAGTAAGGCGGCTTTTAATATTGAATGCATTTTCAAGTTGATTGAAAAACAGTTTTTCATTCTCACTAAACCGCTCCCCTCCAAATCCAAGAAAACTACCCTCAGTTGTTGCCATCGCTACTTTTTCCGCTATAGACAAAGCCCATTGTTTATACTCATCAGCTTCCTGTCCGGAGGATTTTGCCGCCAAAAGATATGCAACACTCTCAACATCCTCTAACGCCGCATTTTTATAAGCTTCAACAGAATTCACGCCTTTTGCTTGCAACCGGTCACGTCCCCAGTTTCGGAGAGATTTAATTTTTTCCATTGCATCCGATGCGCTTTCCGTCAAACGAGGCAATACCGACTGTATTAACGCATTATTTGGGTATTCTTTGATTCCTGACATGATGGACTTTGCACTTGTAAACATTTCTTTGCCAGTACCGAATAGTCCGCTATTTCCTGCGAAAGCCATCGCCGCTCCAATAAAATGGGGTGTATGCGCTAACAAATTCATTTCTTCTTCGGTATACCGTAAACTTGAATCCATATGAAGCTCTCCTTACGATTAATCATGATTACTTATTCGCATAAAAGCAATAACCCCGCCGGAAATGGCGGGGTATCTGTTGCCTATTTAATAGGTTGGTTCCATCCAGCCTTTTACTACTATGCTTAAATGGCAGAGAATTAAATCCGCACAGATTCATTCTCATGCTATTTCAGTTCCCTAATAACCTGAACCGCCAGGAGCTGCCGCACCCGGCTGGCCTACTCCGGCAGGATTATTCAAGTTTGGAGAACCTGGATCGTTTATGCTGCCTGACGGCGGTGTGTTTCTTGGATCCATTCGCATGCCATCCTCTTGCAATACGCGATCGGTTCGCTCCCGATCGGATTTGGAATCCGTATTACGTTTTTCCGTATCCTTATTGTCCGGAATCAAGGAAGGATTGTGCGACTGGGCAAGTTCTATCTCATCATCAATCATAGTTTTTATTGCGAGTGGATTCGCCATAACCGGCAGGCTGCACAGCAAAACCGATACTAAACATAAAATACCCCATAACATGTTTCTATTTTTTTTCATGATTTTTTCTCCTTTATTGGGTCGAATAAAAATAAACTGCAACTCGTGTTTTTTGTGCGTTTAATTTTTTTCCAATTCAATTAATGAACCGTTTTCATCGACTTTAAACTCGATTTCGGTCCCATCGGGCTTCTTTACTTCAACCTCGTAAATGGTAACTTCTCTTTTTTCTTTTTCTTGCTCGATACTTTTTATCGTGCCACCTTGCGCATTCAGTTTGATTGTTTCCTGAACCTTTGGCGGCAATGTCGATAATTCAACTTTTTTATCGAGAAGTCCGGCAAAACTAACCGACGCAAAAAACAGCGCCGCGGTAAATGAGACAATTACAAGAATTTTGGTAATATAAAACTTCGTTTGCATGTTAACCTCCTATGTCTACTGCGTTAATAGTGCTCGGTTATCATGCTAACTCTATTAATAAGAAAAGAAATTAACTTAAGTTAAAATTTCTCCGCTTAAGCTTATTCTTTGATAAGGCAATCCACATTTCCTTATGGAAAAGCGACACGATGTGTAGAATTGCAATTTAAAACTTAGAAAACGTTAAGCCCTCATAAGAATTATTATGTTCTAACAGGCTTCTCATCATTTTCTATTGCTGGTATCCCATCATTTTTTTAAATTCATAACGTTTTATTGAAGAAATCTATGGCTGTTGCGAACTTGCTATCCCTGTTGGATGATATCGTCAGCGTTCTCGATGATGTCGCAGTACTCAGTAAATTAGCGGCCAAAAAAACAGCTGGCGTACTCGGTGATGATCTTGCATTGAATGCACATCAGATGACAGGCATTCAAGCTAGCAGGGAATTACCGGTAGTATGGGCCGTTGCAAAAGGGTCACTGTGGAATAAGGCTATATTGGTTCCCGGAGCACTGATTGTCAGTTTATTTATACCTTGGCTGGTAACACCCTTATTGATGGTGGGTGGCGCATATTTGTGCTACGAAGGTTTTGAAAAATTGGCGCATCGCTTCTTTCTCAAACATAAAAACGAAGACTTAGCCCACAAAAAAGAACTGACTACAGCGTTGGTTCGACCTGAAGTGGATATGGTCGCTTTAGAGCGCGAGAAAATTAAAGGTGCAATTCGCACGGATTTCATTTTATCGGCTGAAATTATCATTATCGCTTTGGGTACAGTAGCCGATGAGCCTTTTTCGATGCGCTTCGGAGTTCTTGTAGCGGTTGCCTTGTTAATGACACTGGTAGTTTATGGTTTCGTTGCAATCATTATCAAACTCGATGATTTAGGCGTCTGGTTACAACATAAGCAAGACGCGGTTGCACGCAAAATAGGCAATTTTATATTAAGCCTGGCGCCATGGCTCATGCGACTTCTCTCGATCGCAGGCACTGCAGCCATGTTCATAGTTGGAGGCGGTATTTTGGCACATGGCGTAACCGTGGCAGCAGACGCGCTAACGGAATTGGAGAATGCATTAGGTGGCGTTACAAGCACATTCGTATCGATAATTGTAACCGCTTTTCTAGGCATAATTGCCGGTGGTGCGGTTTTCTTGGGTGTCCAAGGCTTTAATAAGATTTATAAAGGGTAATTTCCATCATAAGCCGCTAAAAAAGCATCCGAGACAATCGATGTAAAACAAATTCAGGTAAAAAAAACACACTCGTGAATTCTCATTACTTTCCTTACTCATTCAGTGACCGATATCGAGAAGATCCAAATTATCTAACTCTATTACCGTATCTTGAAGCGTGTACATCACTCTATTGGCACCCGCCGCGTGCAATTTATCAAGATTTTGCTTAGTAGAATCCGGATCATTTGCACCAAGCCTACTTGCTACAATAACAATTTCAGGGAAACGCGCACGAATACGTTTACAGAGATAAATAGTATGCGCTAAGCTGCCCGGATATACCGAAACGATCACAACAATATTCGCTTTGATTTGTTCGATCATTGCCAGCATCTCAGTTGCCAAGCCTAAGGAATTGATTTCTTGCCATTCAAAATCTGTATGGTGTATTGATTTTCCCAACATGGTTACAGCCAGATCGTCGGTGGAATCACGGGCAGGTATTGCTAAAATTATTTTTCTCCTGGCCTGCGCTTGCTCTATCTGTTCGCATGCTTCCGGTTCGTTCTCTTGGTCGGCAATGACGGTTTTTAAATTATCGATGAGTTCGCGTTGTTCCTCACCATCGATTTTGCCTTGGCGCAAATCCAATCTGGCTTGCAACAGTGCCGGTATGGCCAAGTCATCGAATACCTGCGCTATCGTTTTATCGGTATCAGAAAGTTCCTGTTCAACCAACCCCGATGCTTCATCAACATCATCCGCCAGCAATCGTTGATAAAAGCGCTGTCCAACCGACAAAGCAGGCCGATCACCGAGCAGCGTATCGAGAAAACTTAAATAGGGAACATATCGTCCCAAAACCACGATACAAACAGTTAAAGGCGAAGCTAAAATCAGTCCAATCGGCCCCCATAGCCATGTCCAGAACGCCACGCACACCAGCAACGCTGCTTGAGACACACCAATGCCGCGCCCATAGAGCATGGGTTCGACAATCATGTTAGTAATCAGCTCAAGAACACAGAACATGGCAAGCACCATGATCGCCAGTGACCAATCAGGAGTAATGAGCAGACTCAGCATAATGGGAAGAATGGCGGTAAGCCATGCACCGAGATACGGAATATAGCGCAACAATGCCCCGAAAAAACCCCATAAAGCTGCATAGGGCACCCCGATTAACCATAAGCCAATAGCCACGGCAGTTCCATATCCGAGATTTATCAATAACTGCATCAGTAGATATCTGCTGACGCGTTCGCCCGCATCTTCAAATGCCCGAGTCGTATGAGCGATCTGATCGACACCAATTAAAGATATGACCCGGTCACGCAAATCTTCACGATTGAGCAGCATAAAACACACCAGTACGATTATTAAACCGGCATTTGCAAGCGGCTCAAGCATCGGACCAAAAAGCGACCACAATTGTGAAAGCTGAAACGGACCGTCACTGACGATACGGACCGGTTGCGCATTGATCTTTTCCGTTTTGTCTGTCCCACTGGATAGGCTTTCTTCCACTACCGGATTATCCGTCAGTTGCTCGGTAATGCGCTCTGTCACAGCTTGCAGTTTGTCTAATAGCCCATCCCGCTCACGTTCGGTAAGTTGATTGATTTTGGATAAAATATTGTCTTCGTATTGCGGGTATGCATCCAATAGGCTTCCGATTTGATTGGTTACCCCCCACATCGCTCCGACAATGCTGCTTAGCGCAAGGGTGGAAGCTAAGGCGACAGCGACTACTCGAGCAATACCGTGTTGCTGCAGCCATGTTACTATTGGCGATAATAGAAACGTCAGTAAAATGGACAACGCAACGGGGATAATGATTATCCTGGCCCAATAAAGAAAACCCAACACTAACGCCAAAGCGATCAGCATCGATACATTATTCGTAATATACTGAT
>CAADGS010000158.1 GCA_900696615.1 uncultured beta proteobacterium | reverse complement strand
CATAATTACCACCCTCTTCTTCTTATTCTTCAGCGCTTCACTTCCCACCTAATATATCAATGACCTCGCCCGCCTCTAGACTAACTCAGCCATTTTTATAGTGTCAAGTAATTTCATTTGCTACGAACTCTTAAAAAGATCTATTGCAATAACCTTATTATTCTTAATAATTGCGAATCTCACACAGCATTGCTGATTGAAGTGTCCAGTTCGACTCCAAATTGGAGTGTTTTTGCTTGATCCTTGCGCTTAGTGTGAAAAGACAAACCCGTTCCCGCTGGAACAAGTCTACCAACGATAACGTTTTCTTTTAATCCCCGTAAATCATCTCGTTTACCCATTATTGCAGCTTCAGTTAGAACGCGTGTTGTTTCTTGGAAAGAAGCTGCTGAAATGAATGAATCTGTCGACAAAGAGGCTTTGGTAATACCGAGCAGCATAAATTCATAAGTTGCGGGCATTTTTTTCTCAGCAATTAAGCGCTCATTCTCAATTAATAAATCGGCGCGCTCAACTTGCTCTCCTGGTATAAATGTCGAGTCTCCAGCACTAATTATCTGAACTCTTCTTAACATTTGGCGAACTATAACTTCAATATGCTTATCATTGATCCTTACACCTTGTAAACGATATACATCCTGAACTTCGTCTGTAATATACCGAGCTAATGCTTCAACACCTTGCAGACGCAAAATATCACGGGGATCTGCGGGGCCATCGACAATAATTTCTCCCTTATTTACAACTTGACCATCGTGCGCCATGACATGTTTGTCTTTAGGTATCAAATATTCGTGCACGACGCCTTCCAAATCAGTAATAACAAGTCGCTGCTTACCTTTGGTGTCTTTGCCAAATGATACAATGCCAGTTACCTCGGCTAACATTCCTGCATCTTTAGGAGATCTTGCTTCAAAAAGCTCTGCCACACGAGGCAGACCCCCAGTAATATCGCGTGTTTTAGATGTTTCTTGTGGTATTCTCGCCAAAACCTCACCGACGCTAACTTGCTGCCCGTCACGCACTGTAATGATACACCCGATCTGAAATGTAATGCTCACGGGTTGGTTACCGCCGACAACTTTAATTTCATTACCGTCATCATCTAGGAATTTAACTAATGGACGCAACCCCTTAGATTGGGTCACTCCACGACGTTTAGGATCTATTACCACCAATGTAGATAGACCAGTAACTTCATCGATTTGTTTAGCAACCGTTACACCTTCCTCGATGTTCTCAAAACGCACTTTACCAGCATATTCAGTAATTATGGGCCGTGTGTGAGGATCCCATGCAGTTAGAATTTGTCCCGCCTTGACGCTTTCTCCATTACGAACCAATAAGGTTGCACCATAAGAAGCTTTGTGTCTCTCACGTTCTCGGCCATTTTCATCTTGAATGATTATTTCGCCACTCCGTGATATTGCTATCAATTCGTTTTGCGCATTCGTTACATAGCGCATCGAAGAGGAGTAATGAGCAGTTCCATTCGATTTACTTTCAACTTGACTCACTACCGCCGTTCTTGATGCAGCACCCCCGATATGGAAAGTACGCATAGTTAATTGCGTACCTGGCTCACCGATGGATTGTGCTGCAATCACTCCTACTGCTTCTCCTACATTAACCAATGTACCACGCCCCAAATCACGTCCATAGCACTTTGCACATAACCCATATCGAGTTTCACAAGTCAGTGGAGTACGAACTTTTACTTCATCAATTCCCAAAGATTCAATTAAATTGACGGCATCTTCATCCAACAAGGCCCCAGAAGCAAAAATGATTTCTTGATTTTCGGGATTTATTACATCATTTACTACCACTCTTCCTAGAATCCGTTCCCGTAATGCCTCAATAATCTCACCACCTTCCACTAGTGCTTTCATAACGACGCCATTACTAGTATGGCAATCTTCTTCTGTAACAACAAGATCTTGAGTAACATCTACCAGACGTCGTGTCAAATATCCAGAGTTAGCCGTTTTTAACGCTGTATCAGCCAAGCCTTTTCGTGCGCCATGTGTAGAAATAAAATACTGTAAAACATTCAATCCTTCACGAAAATTTGCTGTGATTGGTGTTTCAATAATTGAACCATCTGGCTTCGCCATTAAGCCTCTCATACCAGATAATTGACGAATTTGTGCTGCAGATCCACGTGCACCAGAATCAGCCATCATATAAATCGAATTGAATGATTCTTGAGTCAGGGGTTTTCCTTCTCCATCCAATTGAACTTGATCTTTATCCTGATCATACACAAACTCGACTCCCAATTGATTCATCATTGCTTTCGCAACTTGATCACCTGCACGCCCCCAAATATCTACAACTTTATTATAACGTTCACCATGCGTAACTAAACCAGAAGTATATTGCCCTTCAATTTCTTTCACTTCCTTTTCTGCAGCAGCGATAATCTCGCTCTTTTGATTCGGAATCAACATATCATCAGCACAAATTGAAATCCCGGCACGTGTTGCATAACTGAAACCGGCATACATTAGCTTATCTGCAAAAATGACAGTCTCACGCAAACCACATCTTCTAAAGCTTGCATTAATAAGCTTTGATATCTCTTTCTTTTTGAGTGTCTTATTAACCAATGAGAAAGGAAGTTCAGATGGAAAAATTTCAAATAATAAAGCGCGACCTACTGTTGTCTCGTATCGAACAATTTTTTCAGATCGTTCACCGTCATTATTGATATCGTACTCCTTAATTCTTACTATGATTTTAGCATTTAATTCCACATTGCGACTTTCATAAGCGCGAGATACTTCATTGATGTTTTGAAAAAACATGCCCTCCCCTCGCGCACCGATCTTTTCGCGTGTTGTATAGTACAACCCTAAGACAATATCCTGCGATGGGACGATAATGGGCTCTCCATTAGCAGGTGAAAGTACATTATTTGTAGACATCATTAATGTCCGACATTCCATTTGCGCTTCTAATGAGAGAGGCACGTGTACGGCCATCTGATCACCATCGAAGTCAGCATTAAATGCAGCGCACACAAGAGGGTGCAATTGAATTGCTTTACCTTCAATTAAGACCGGTTCAAAAGCTTGAATGCCAAGGCGATGCAAAGTTGGAGCCCGATTCAGCATGACTGGATGTTCGCGGATTACATCTTCAAGAATATCCCACACCACTGCACTTTCATTTTCAACTTCACGTTTAGCAGCCTTAATAGTACTCGCAATGCCCATTTGTTCCAGTTTGTTAAAAATAAAAGGCTTAAATAGCTCAAGGGCCATTTTTTTTGGTAATCCGCATTGATGAAGTTTTAACTGAGGACCGACTACAATAACTGAACGCCCTGAGTAATCAACACGTTTTCCAAGCAGATTCTGACGAAAACGACCTCCCTTACCTTTGATCATGTCAGCCAATGACTTGAGCGGACGTTTATTCGCACCAGTCATCGCTTTACCACGACGACCATTATCCAACAAAGAATCAACAGCTTCCTGCAACATTCGTTTTTCATTGCGAACGATAATCTCGGGTGCTTTCAATTCAAGCAATCGTTTTAAACGATTATTTCGATTAATCACACGTCTGTATAAATCATTTAAATCCGAAGTTGCAAAACGCCCTCCATCTAAAGGCACTAACGGCCGAAGATCAGGTGGTAAAACTGGCAATACTGTTAAAATCATCCATTGTGGTTTGATACCGGATTTATTAAACGCTTCAAGTAATTTAAGGCGTTTAGAGATTTTTTTTATCTTGGTTTCTGAACCTGTACTTTCGATTTCACGCCGTAAATTCTCTATCTCTGAAGAAATATCGAGATTACTTAGCAAATCACGAATACCTTCTGCCCCCATACTAGCACTGAAGTCATCTCCATACTCTTCAGTTTTAATCAAGTAATCATCTTCTGTCAGCAATTGGCATCGAGTTAGTGGCGTCAATCCTGGGTCTGTCACCACATAAGCCTCAAAATACAATACACGTTCTATATCACGTAAAGTCATATCAAGAACCATACCTAAACGCGATGGCAAAGATTTCAGAAACCAAATATGTGAGACTGGTGTAGCGAGTTCGATATGCCCCATTCGTTCTCGACGTACTTTTGATAAAGTAACTTCAACACCGCATTTCTCACAGATGACACCGCGATGTTTTAATCGTTTATACTTACCGCATAAACATTCATAGTCTTTAACAGGGCCAAAAATTTTGGCACAAAATAACCCATCTCTTTCAGGCTTAAATGTTCGATAATTAATAGTCTCTGGCTTTTTTACCTCGCCGTAAGACCATGAGCGAATTTTTTCTGGTGAGGCCAGGCCAATTTTAATGGCATCGAATTCCTCTTTATGAGTAACTTGTTTAAATAAATCTAGCAGTGCTTTCATTTGTCACTCCTATATATTAGAGGCAATAAAATTTGATATAAATTTAAAAATACGCTGCTGCAAACAGTGTCCGCAATAATTGTCATGGAACCACAATTCAATGTTGTTCTAAATCAATATCCATACCCAATGAGCGTATTTCTTTCACTAATACATTAAATGATTCTGGCATCCCAGCATCAATCTTATGATCACCTTTCACAATACTTTCATATACCTTAGTACGCCCTGTTACATCATCGGATTTGACTGTTAACATCTCTTGCAACGTATATGCAGCACCGTATGCTTCCAATGCCCATACCTCCATCTCTCCAAATCGCTGTCCACCAAATTGCGCTTTACCACCTAGCGGCTGCTGTGTTACCAGGCTATAAGGACCCGTGGAACGCGCATGCATCTTGTCATCCACAAGATGATGAAGTTTTAGAACATGCATATAGCCGACTGTAACTGGACGATCAAAAGCTTCTCCTGTACGCCCATCATACAATGTGATTTGACCAGATCTTGGCAATCCAGCTAACTCCAGCATATTTTTGATTTCAGTTTCAGTTGCCCCATCAAACACAGGGGTAGCAAAGGGCACTCCTTCGACTAAATTTTCAGCTAAAGAAATAATTTCATCATCAGATAAAGAAGTTATATCTTCTTTTTTTCCGCTTCCATTGTAAATCTTATTAAGAAACTCTCTGATTTCATCGATATTCCTCTGTGAGGCCAGCATTTCATCGATTTTCTTACCAAGTCCTTTGGCTGCCCAACCTAAATGCACCTCAAGAATCTGTCCCACATTCATCCGTGAAGGAACGCCTAGAGGATTTAATACAACATCGACCGGGGTCCCATCTGCCATATATGGCATATCTTCTAGCGGTACAATTTTAGAGATTACGCCCTTATTGCCATGACGACCTGCCATTTTGTCGCCAGGTTGCAAGCGCCGTTTTACAGCTATATAAATCTTCACCATTTTTTGTACACCAGGCGCTAATTCGTCACCTTGTGTGAGTTTTTTCTTCTTTTCATCAAAAGCGACATCAAATGCTTTGCGCTTCAGCGACATACTTTCTCGTACTTGCTCCAACTGTATGCTTGCTTCTTCATCTGCCAGCCTTATATCAAACCAATAATGAGGATCGAGACTTTTTAGATATTCAGCGGTTATTTCTTTACCCTTAGCCAGCTTATTAGGCCCCCCCGTCACTACTTTCCCGATTAGCAAACGCTCAAGACGTGCAAATGCATCTTCTTCTACAATGCGCATCTGATCTGCCAAGTCTTTCTTATAGCGATACAATTCATCGTCAATAATTTTTTGAGCGCGCTTGTCGCGTTGTATTCCCTCGCGAGTAAACACCTGGACATCAATAACTGTTCCAGAGATTCCAGAAGGTACTCGTAACGAAGTATCTTTGACATCCGAAGCTTTTTCTCCAAAAATCGCCCGCAGTAACTTCTCTTCAGGGGTAAGTTGTGTTTCCCCTTTTGGCGTAACTTTCCCAACCAATACATCACCCGCTTCTACTTCCGCACCAATATAAACTATGCCCGATTCATCAAGTCGATTTAATTGGTGTTCTGATAAATTTGGAATATCAGCCGTAATTTCTTCCGTACCAAGTTTTGTATCTCTGCTAACTACTGATAATTCCTCAATATGTATCGATGTAAAACGGTCCTCTGCAACAATTCGCTCTGATATCAGAATTGAATCTTCAAAGTTGTAACCATTCCAGGGCATAAACGCAACCAACATATTTTGCCCTAATGCAAGCTCACCAAGATCAGTCGAGGCACCATCTGCAATTACGTCATCTCTACTGATTCGATCACCTATGTTTACTAAAGGCCTTTGATTAATATTAGTGTTCTGATTTGAGCGCGTATATTTAGTAAGGTTGTAAATATCAACCCCTACTTCGCCCATTCGGGTTTCCGCATCATGGACTCTAACTACAATCCGGCTAGCGTCTACATAGTCAACAATTCCACCACGTTTAGCCCGTACCGTAGTTCCTGAGTGCACTGCTACAACTCGCTCAATACCCGTGCCCACTAAAGGTTTCTCCGCTCGCAAACAGGGAACAGCTTGCCTTTGCATATTTGATCCCATCAAAGCACGGTTCGCATCGTCATGTTCTAAAAAAGGAATTAATGATGCAGCAACCGAAACAATTTGCGCCGGAGCCACGTCAACATATTCAATCCGTTCAGGTGACGATAATGCAAATTCGTTCTTATGACGGCAAGAAACAATTTCACTAACAAAACGATTATTTTCGTCAAGCTCAGCGTTTGCTTGCGCGATCATGTAATTACCTTCCTCAATCGCGGACAAATAATCGATTTCTTCCGTCACGCAACAATCTTTTACTTTACTATATGGCGTTTCAATAAATCCGTATTCGTTAGTACGCGCATACAATGCCAGAGAATTAATTAAGCCGATATTCGGACCTTCCGGTGTCTCGATTGGACATACTCGACCATAATGTGTGGGATGAACGTCTCGCACCTCAAACCCAGCTCGTTCACGGGTTAATCCACCTGGTCCCAAAGCCGAAATACGTCGCTTGTGAGTCACTTCAGAAAGCGGATTTGTCTGATCCATAAACTGGGATAACTGACTAGACCCAAAAAATTCGCGCGCCGCCGCTGATACTGGCTTCGCATTTATCAAATCATGTGGCATCAAATTTTCTGACTCAGCTTGGCTTAATCGTTCCTTAACGGCACGTTCAACGCGTACCAAACCGGATCTAAATTGATTTTCTGCTAATTCGCCAACTGAACGCACTCGCCGATTACCTAAATGATCAATATCATCGATTTCACCCCGTCCATTGCGAAGCTCAACCAATATTTTAATTACTGCAATAATATCTTCATTTGATAGCGTTGGAGATCCTGTTAATTCTTCCCTACCGATTCGGCGATTAAACTTCATTCTCCCTACTACTGACAAATCATAGCGCTCAGGAGAATAAAACAAACCAGCGAATAATGCTTTAACAGCTTCCTCAGTAGGGGGCTCACCTGGCCTCATCATACGATAAATTGCAACCTGAGCAGTCATTTCATCGACCGTTTCATCAATCCTTAATGTTTGAGAAATATAAGGTCCGTGATTAAGATCATTGACATAAAGTGTATTGATTTTTTTGGTGCCTGCTTTCCGCAACTTCGCAATCACTTCTTCAGTAACTTCGTCATTCGCAAGAACAAGTACTTCCCCTGTTTCTTTGTCAATCACATTTTGAGCGAGTATTCTTCCCAGTAAGAAATTCTCAGGTACATCCAATTGTTCAATTTTTGCTTCTTGCATTTCACGTATATGTTTGGCCGTAATACGTTTATCTTTTTGAACAATAATTTTTTTACCTTTAGCAAGAATATCAAAACTAGCTACTTCTCCACGCAATCGTTCGGGAACAAGCTCAAATTGAATGCCTTTCTCAGTAAAATAAAAAGTATCAAAAATAAAAAATTCTTTCAGAATTTGCTCGGAAGTGCAGCCAATCGCTTTTAAAAGCGTAGTGACAGGCATTTTACGGCGACGGTCAATTCTAAAGTACAAACAATCTTTAGGGTCAAATTCAAAATCCAGCCAAGAACCACGATAAGGTATGATGCGAGCGGAAAATAGTAATTTTCCTGACGAATGAGTTTTACCGCGATCATGCTCAAAAAACACTCCCGGTGAACGGTGAAGTTGTGAAACAATCACACGTTCTGTCCCATTAATAACAAACGACCCAGTTTCTGTCATTAAGGGAATTTCACCCATGTAAACTTCTTGTTCTTTAACTTCTTTAACTGTTGGCTTGGATACTTCTTTATCCATAATAGTCAATCTAACTTTTGCACGAAGTGGCGATGCATAAGTTAATCCACGTTGTTGGCATTCCTTAACATCAAACACAGGAGCACCGAGCTCGTAACTAATAAAGTCAAGGCGAGCATTCTTAGTATGACTTTCAATTGGAAAAATCGAATTAAAGGCTGCTTGCAAACCTTGATTCTGGCGTTTACTGGGCACAACATTTTCTTGCAAAAAAGCTGCATATGATTCGAGCTGAGTAGCGAGAAGAAAAGGAATTGGTAACACGCTCGCACGTTTGGCAAAACTTTTACGAATACGTTTTTTCTCGGTAAATGAATAGCTCATGAATTTTCTCCGAATGAAGAAATAAGAAGATTTATAGATTGAAAATCGGCGCCCATGTTAAGCGCTTAGATATGCAATGGTATCTAAAGAATCAAAATACCAAAGGCTGGTGGCCCATAAGGCCACCAGCCTAGGCCTATTTCCTGTTTTATTTAATCTCGCAAGTTGCGCCTGCTTCAATCAATTGTTTCTGAATTGCAGCAGCATCATCTTTTGACACGCCTTCCTTAACTGCCTTGGGTGCACCATCAACCAAATCTTTGGCTTCTTTCAGTCCCAAACCGGTCACCGCTCTCACTACTTTAATGACATTAACCTTACTTTCTCCGGCTGATGAAAGTATTACAGTAAACTCAGTTTGTTCTGCCGCAGCAGGTGCACTTCCTCCAGCTCCTGGCGCCGCAACTGCAACTGCTGCTGTTGCAGCAGCAGACACGCCAAACTTTTCTTCCATATCTTTGATCAGCTGTGATAATTCAAGTACAGTCATATTTGCAACTGCATCCAAAATTTCATCTTTTGTTACAGACATTATTTTTTCTCCCGGTTATTTTCAGTATTTTGATTATGAGTTAGTAGCAGCGTGCAATTACTTGCTATCCCGAATCATAGCTAAACCACGTACAAATCTAGCTGGAACTTCATTAAGAGTTTGAACAAACTTAGTAACTGGCGCTTGCATTGTTCCCAGTAACTTAGATAACAATTCTTGTCGACTAGGCAGCGCAGCAAGCGCAGCAATATCTTCTAGAGACATGATCTGCCCTCCCATAGCGCCAGCTTTGATCACGAACTTTTCGTTACCTTTAGAAAATTCATGCAATATCTTCGCAGATCCAACTGGGTCAGTACTGATGCCATATGCCAAAGGCCCAGCCATATGTCTTGCCAATTCTGCATAAGGGGTATCAGCAACTGCACGACGCACCAAAGAATTTTTTATCACACGAAAATACATTCCTGATTCACGTGTCTTTGCTCTCAATTGCGTCATTTGACTAACTTCTATGCCTCGATACTCTGCAATAAAAATAGCTTCAGCATTTGCTACTTGAGCACTTACCTCCGCTACAATTGCCTTTTTTTCTTCACGATTAAGACTCAAGGTTTACTCTCCATCAGTAAAAATAGTACTTGGTTACAACCACCTTATTCCAAATACTATAAACTGGCGACCTTTAACCAGGAAATATTAAGTTCCCGTTTTGGGTGCACCATCTACGCTGGGCGCTTGTATAATTCCCGAAAATAAAATAAGTTCCTCGGAATCTGCTATACACAAGCATTTAAGTGTCAAATATAGTAGATTTTTATGTAACACTGGTTTGCTACTATTTCCGAATCATCCCCAAGCGGTCTTTGATAATCCGTTGCATCGCTCTTTTACTCCAATCCAACGGCCCAAAGTTCTTTATTAAATATTATATAGCTGTTTGATCTATTCGAACCCCAATACCCATAGTACTAGAGACAGATATTTTTCTAAGATAAACACCTTTTGAGGCAGCAGGCTTTGACTTGTTAAGCGCTTCAATCAACGCCATTAAATTTTGTTTTAGAGCATCCACTCCAAATGAAGCCCGGCCTATTGTGCAGTGAACTATACCTGTTTTATCAGCCCTAAATTGCACTTGCCCAGCCTTTGCATTTTTTACAGCTCCAGCAATATCTGTTGTAACCGTACCGACCTTGGGGTTGGGCATTAAGCTACGAGGTCCTAAAATTTGCCCCAACTGCCCAACTATTCGCATTGCATCTGGGCTTGCGATTGCGACATCAAAGTTAATGTTGCCAGCTTTAATATCTGCCGCCAAGTCTTCAAAACCAACAAGATCGGCACCAGCTTCTTGAGCCTCTTTAGCTTTATCTCCTTGCGCAAATACCGCTATACGGACTGTTTTTCCCGTTCCAGCAGGTAAAACTACAGATCCACGAACAGCCTGATCAGATTTTTTAGCATCAATGCCTAAATTAACCGCAACATCTATAGACTCATCGAACTTAGCTGTCGCCGTTTCCTTTATAAGCTCCAGCGCATCTTCAATTTGATAAATTTTATTACGATCAACTTTTTCTGTTATTTGACTATAACGTTTTGATTTATTACTCATTTTACACCCTCGACATCAACCCCCATACTTCTTGCACTACCCGCAATTGTACGAATAGCTGCTTCCAAATTGGCCGCTGTTAAATCCGGTGTTTTGGTTCTCGCAATTTCTTCAGCTTGACTACGAGTTAATTTCCCAACTTTATCCAAATGAGGTTTAGAACTTCCTTTACTAATTCCTGCAGCTTTCTTAATCAACACCGATGCAGGCGTCGTTTTCATAATGAAAGTGAAACTCTTATCCGCATACGCTGTTATTATCACAGGCACAGGCAGACCTGGCTCCATTTTTTGCGTAGCAGCATTAAAAGCTTTACAAAATTCCATAATATTCAGCTGACGTTGACCTAGCGCGGGACCGATAGGTGGACTTGGATTAGCTTTACCTGCTGGCACCTGTAATTTAATATATCCGATAATTTTTTTTGCCACTATTTTCTCCTTGTGGGTACAAACGAGTTATCATTCTCTCCCCTTTTTTATGAAAAACTTGTCAGAATATGGTGTCGGCTCAATCTCTTAAGAACCATGATGCAATTGAAAATTGGTAACTAGGATTTTTCGACTTGATTAAAATCAAGCTCGACTGGCGTAGGTCTTCCAAAAATTGAAACCGAAACTCTAAGTTTATTTTTGTCATAATTAACATCTTCCACATTTCCATGGAAATCAGTAAATGGCCCATCTTTTACTCGAACAGCCTCACCCATTTCAAATAAGATTTTTGGTTTTGGCTTCTCAATACCTTCCTGAATTTGATGAAGTATGTTATCAACTTCTTTTTGACTGATAGGGGTTGGTTTCATAGCGGAACCACCAACAAACCCAGTTACTTTATCCGTACTCTTAACTAAGTGCCATGTTTCATCTGACATTTCCATTTCAACAAGCACATAACCTGGAAAAAATTTTCTTTCGCTGATGTTTTTTTGACCGCTTTTCATTTCAATAACTTCTTCCACAGGCACCAATATTTGACCAAACTTGTCTTGCATTCCGGCTCGTTCAATCCGTTCTTTTAGTGCTCGTTGCACACTTTTTTCGTATCCTGAATAAGCGTGGACCACATACCATTTCTTATTCATTCTTCCCTCTGTGCAATTTGATCAAACATCCTGATTCATAATGAATTTAACAAGTGACATTAAAGCAGCATCTATAAACCACAAAAAAAGTGCCATTGCTATAACAAACGCAAAAACGACTCCAGAGGTTTGAAGCGTTTCTTTTCGATTCGGCCAAACCACTTTTCTTGTCTCGTCAATAGATTCTTTACAAAACCTATAAAAGTCCTGACCTTGAGTAGTAAATCTAGCGACCGCTGCAGCCAATAGAAATCCGATTATTATTAATAATAATCGAATCACCATCGCACTTTCACTTAAATATATAAATCCCCCGGTACCGCCTATTATGAACAAAAACACAAGCCCGAGTTTCAATTTATTCACTTCTAATGAATCCTTTTTATCTTTATGCTGAAGCAGTCCATGTAAGCTAACTATCTTAGAATTTCAATCGATGCTATTTCATAGAATCATTCTCAAAAATTTATTAGCTTTCATCGCATCTCTTGCTTAAAACACCAAACTTTCAAATAAGAAATCTGTACGAGTATTTTTAAAAAACCATCAATCTATCTTACACTTATAAGATTCATAACTTAAGAAGCATAAGGTTTAATCTAAAAACTGGCTCCCCAGAAATCTCTATAATCCTTTTATTATGCAATTAGTTTTTGATAATAGTCTGGCAGGCCAGGAGGGCATCGAACCCCCAACCTTCGGTTTTGGAGACCGACGCTCTGCCAATTGAGCTACTGGCCTTCATAAATAAAATACTCCACAACAATTAAAATTTAAAATGCTCTTTATTTTCATTTTAGCAACAAAAATTATTCTATAATTTTTGCAACCACACCTGCACCAACTGTTCTCCCACCTTCACGGATCGCAAATCGCAACCCTTCTTCCATTGCAATCGGAGCTATTAAATTTACCGTCACCGACACATTATCTCCAGGCATCACCATCTCCGTTCCAGCCGGCAATTCAATCGCCCCCGTCACATCTGTCGTTCTAAAATAAAACT
>CAADGS010000157.1 GCA_900696615.1 uncultured beta proteobacterium | reverse complement strand
CCCCCCTGGCAATTTTCGAAGTTGCCAGGAATCTCAATAAATTCACCAGTTGCAGCACTTAACGGCCAAGATATTCATCGGCTTATTCATGATATCTCATTCCTGAACGCGGTTTGCTTTGCACATCCTGCGGCTAATTGGAAGCTTGTTTATACATTAACAATTCTAACTAACAATTAGCTATCGATTCTTCCTTTTGGCGGTATCGCTTCTGATAGTTAATCCTTAAAAACGAAAAGAATTGTGTGTTGATGTAGAAACAATCAGTTAACTTTTCTGTCTCGGTGTGTGAAATCAAGCCATTCAAAAAAACTACTACAAATAACTCGCTTTTTAACAAAAATACAGTGCACCTTATAAATTAATTTGGCAGAATTAGGCTATTTGAAAATAACCTTTCAACAATCGGGGAAATGAAATGAAATATAAAAGCCTTCAGGAATTTAGTGACTATGTTGCCATGCGCAATCCCAATCAGCCGGAATATATGCAAGCAGTTACCGAGGTCATCGAAAGTTTGTGGCCATTTATTATGGAAAACCCTCGTTATGCCGAGCACGGATTACTGGATCGATTGGTCGAACCTGAACGGGTAATTATTTTTCGAGTGTCCTGGGTTGACGATCACGGTGAAGTCAAAGTTAATCGCGGTTACCGGATCCAACATAGTTCATCCATCGGCCCATACAAAGGTGGCGTTCGCTTTCATCCTTCGGTTAATTTATCCATTCTTAAATTTCTGGCATTTGAGCAAACTTTCAAGAATGCCCTGACAACGCTACCGATGGGTGGTGGCAAAGGCGGATCCGATTTTGATCCGAAAGGTAAAAGCCCCGGTGAGGTAATGCGCTTCTGCCAGGCATTTATTAGCGAATTATTCCGTCATATAGGCTCGGATACCGATGTTCCGGCTGGCGATATTGGCGTAGGCGGCCGTGAAGTTGGTTTCATGACAGGCATGATGAAAAAATTATCCAATCGATCCGACTGCGTTTTTACCGGAAAAGGATTGAGTTTTGGCGGATCACTGATCCGTCCGGAAGCGACCGGTTATGGCACGGTATATTTTGCCGAAGAAGTCCTAAAGCATGCCGGCCGTTATCTGGAAGGCATGCGTGTATCCGTTTCAGGCTCAGGCAATGTGGCGCAATTTGCAGTCGAGAAGGCGATGGCCCAAGGCGCCAAAGTGATTACCGTATCGGATTCCAGCGGTACGATTGTCGACGAAAATGGTTTTACGCCTGAGAAGCTTGCGATTCTCGCCGAAGTGAAAAATCACCTCTATGCACGTTTGGATGAATACGCAAAACGTACAAATGTAACCTTTTTGCCGGGTGTAAAACCTTGGCATGTTCCGGTTCAAGTTGCTTTACCATGCGCCACGCAAAATGAAATTACCGCTGAAGACGCACAAATTCTAGTCAACAATGGCGTTATTTGTGTCGCTGAAGGCGCCAATATGCCCTCTACGGCTGAAGCTGTCGAATGTTTTCTCCATAACAAGGTACTTTATGCGCCGGGTAAAGCCAGCAATGCAGGAGGCGTTGCAACTTCAGGTTTGGAAATGAGCCAGAATGCGATGCGCATGTCCTGGACGCGGGAAGAAGTTGATGCGCGCTTGCAGGAAATCATGCGCGCTATTCACAAATCCTGTTTAAAATATGGAACCAATGCCGATGGCAGCGTAAATTATGTGAACGGTGCGAATATTGCGGGTTTTGTTAAAGTTGCCGACGCCATGCTGGGGCAAGGTGTTATTTAATGATTGGCAAGTTACAGCGCTCCCCGTCATTAAGTTGCTAGCCAACATTGCCACCCTGTCATAAGGTTACTGTATTTCCGCAACCAAGCGGCAATTATGCGTAATGGATTGTTGAATCGATTTAGCTAGGTTACATGTGCCGATAGCGCTATGAAAAATTATCTTTTGGGATTGATTCTGTTAGCTAAGATTGGAACACTGTCAGCAAGCCAGGACAGTGATTTTATTGCCGCGCGGGAAGCGTTTCAGGTTGGTAATGCCAAGCTTCTAAATGATTATGCCAATCGTCTACAACGCCATGTGCTCAAGCCTTACGTGGAATATTATCAATTGCGGATGGAGTTAGGTACAACTAATTTAGAAACCATTTCGAATTTTCTTTTACGTCATGAAGGCAGCTTGGTTGCGGATCGATTGCGTAGCGATTGGCTCAAGATGTTGGGTAAAAACCGGCAATGGCATTTTTTTGAAATGGAATATCCATTATTGGTAAATAAAGATAATGAATTGATGTGCTATTACTATCAACGTTATCTGGACGCCAAAGATAAAATTGCGGTAGCGGATGTGCGTTCTCTATGGCTCACACCGACCAGTTTGCCGGATAGTTGTACGCCCGTTTTTCAGTCTTTAATCTACAGCGGGGATATTTCGCGGGAAGATATCTGGAAGCGTATACGTTTGGCATTGGAAGAAGGGCAAACAGGGGTCACCACCCATATCAACCGTTATCTTCCTGCCAATGAAGGACTGAACACTGCTGATTTGAATAACGCTGCCAAAAATCCTCTGCGTTACTTGGATACACAGAAAGACAAAATCAAGTCGCGCAGTGATCGGGAAATCGCTCTGTTTGCATTGCTGCGATTACTTCGTAATGATACCGATCAAACCATTGCGCAGTGGTCAAAAGTAAAAAATCGACTTACTCCCTCCGATCGTTCTTATTTTCTAGGGAGGCTTGGATATCGAGCGGCCATGCGACACGATACTCGAGCGTTGAACTGGTTCAAGGAAGCGAAAAATACTACACAAGCTTATCCACCTTCCGATACCGTTCTCGCTTGGCATGTGCGCGCAGCGTTACGCGCCGCAAATTGGGATGAAGTACTGAAAACTATCGACAGCATGTCACCTGTCGAACAGCAGGTGGATACCTGGCGTTACTGGAAAGCGCGTGCGTTAAAAATTAAGGGTGATTCATTGGGTGCAAATAACATTTTTATTCCCCTCAGCGAAGAACACAGTTTCTATGGGCAATTGGCAAAAGAAGAGCTGGGAACGATACTCAGCATTACGGGCAATACCTACCGGGCGAGTAATAATGAAGTGGCTACAATGGAAAAAAACCCCGGTGTGCAGCGCACTTTGGCTTTTTCCCGCATGAATTTACGCACTGAAGCGTTACGCGAATGGAGTTGGACCATTCGCAATTTCAGCGATGCGGAATTGCTTGCAGCAGCAGAAGTCGCGCGCCGCCACGGCTTGTATGATCGCGCCATTAATACTGCAAACAGAACCGTATCGCAACACGATTTTAATCTGCGCTTTTTGTCGCCGCACCGTGAAACTCTCAGAAAAGTACTGAAACAGCACGAACTTGATGAAGCCTGGGTATACGGTTTGATACGGCAAGAAAGCCGTTTTATAGCGGATATCAAATCGCATGCCGGTGCGGTTGGCCTGATGCAGCTCATGCCATCAACTGCCGAGTGGGTTGCCAAACAACTGGGCATTCAAAATTTTCGTCAACAACTGGTGGTTGATGTGAATACTAATTTGCGATTGGGCACTTATTATCTTAAACATGTACTCAGCACACTCGATAATCAACCGCTGCTCGCGTCAGCCGCATACAATGCCGGACCGGGTCGGGCCAAACGTTGGCGCGATAATACCATGCCGCTGGAGGGTGCCATTTATGCGGAAACTATCCCATTTAATGAAACCCGCGACTATGTCAAAAAGGTCTTAAAGAATTCCATGTACTACGCCAAGGTTCTCGATCACGGGCAAGCACCAACGCTCAAAGAGCGTCTTGGCGTTATTGCAGCAAAATAATTCATTATCAATTCAGGGTAATCCATGCGCGATGTTGTCATTCTAAGTGGTGTGCGCACTGCAATCGGAGATTATGGTGGTGCGCTTAAACACATTGGAGCTTCCGATTTGGCCGCAAAAGTAGTACGCGAGGCAATAGAGCGCGCCAACATCGATTCCAGCGAGGTAGGGCATGCGGTATTTGGCCATGTTATTCACGGAGAAGCCCGTGACATGTATTTGGCAAGGGTCGCTGGCATTCAGGGCGGATTATCGCAACATGTTTCAGCACTTACCGTAAATCGATTGTGCGGCAGCGGTTTGCAGGCTGTCATCTCAGCGAGTCAAAATATTTTACTCGATGATACGGATGTAGCCATAGCAGGCGGAGCAGAATCGATGAGCCGGGGCGGTTATCTATTGCCAGCATTGCGTTGGGGGCAACGCATGAACGATGGCAGCACTGTGGATATGATGGTAGGCGCGCTAACCGATCCTTTCGATAAAGTACACATGGGAGTCACTGCCGAAAATATTGCGGCCAAGTGGCAAATCAGCCGTGAAGAGCAGGACAAATTTGCAGTAGAAAGTCACCGCCGCGCCATAAATGCTATCGATAAAGGCTATTTTAAGTCGCAAATTTTACCCATTGAAATATCAACCGGCAAAGAAACGTTTATTTTCGATACCGATGAACACCCGCGCCATAATACCAGCGTGGAAAGTTTGGCAAAATTACGTCCGGTCTTTCAAAAAGATGGAACTGTAACAGCAGGTAACGCATCCGGAATAAATGACAGCGCTGCTGCGCTGGTGTTGATGGAAAGCAGCTTGGCAGAGAAACGCAACCTGAAACCTATGGCACGGCTTGTGGCTTATGGCCATGCCGGCGTGGATCCAAAATTGATGGGGACCGGACCGATACCTGCCGTGCAAAACGCTTTACGCCGCGCAAACCTTAAAATCTGTGATTTTGATGTAATCGAATCGAATGAAGCTTTTGCTGTGCAAGCCTGTGCTGTTGCAAAAGAATTACAATTTGACCCGGAAAAAACCAATCCTAATGGCGGCGCTGTTGCATTGGGTCATCCGATTGGCGCCACAGGCAGCATCCTGACGATCAAGGCCCTATACGAATTGCAACGCTGTAACGGCAAATTTGCCTTGGTAACGATGTGCATTGGCGGCGGCCAGGGTATTGCGGCGATATTTGAAAGATTGTAATAGAACACGGTATGCTTAATTATTAATTTCAAGATTTGGTTTAACCATGTACACACTCATCATTGCTTTGTCGCTCGTACTTTCTGTCAATCTTCTGGCGCAAGCACCCGAAGAAAGAAATCCCGAAATAATCCGGCTTGAACAAACTATGGCTCGGGTTGCGCAGGAATCGCAGGCAACTTATCAACAATTTCTCATGACGCAGGAATTGCGCAGAAATGAGATGCTGGAATCCCCGGAGAACATTCCCATCGACCTGACAGGAAAAAGCATACCGATTCCAAATTATGAAGACCTCCAGCGGCGCCGGCAGGAAAAAAAAGAGCGGATGGAAAAATATAAGACGGACCTCGATCGCCTGTATACGCGCTACCAAGAATTGGAAAGTGAGCGGCAAGCAATTTTTGAAAAAATTAAAAGCTTGGAAGGAAAAATCCCGGTTGAAGAATAAATCACAGTATTACAGAACGCTATTTATAACAACATATAACCATTTCACCCCGCAACAGCTCACTGCTTTGAATCTCTATCCAACCTTGTCAAAAGATGTGGCCATAAGCGTTGCATCGCGAGAAAAGTAAATGAGGCTGACCAGGTAATCATCGCTAAACCAGTCAGCCACTCAACACCGCTGAGTATGCGGATAGCTCCTACAGGTACCAAATCGCCAAACCCGACTGTGGTATATACCACAGATGAATAATAAATAAAATCAAGTAGATTACCTTCTTTTACACCTGTAATATGACCTAATTCAGCACTATACTGCATGATCATATAACCTAATGCAAAAATTATAATTTCCAGCACATGCGCCACCAGCAATCCCAGCATCACAACCAGCACGCCGATACGTTTATGTACATGTATCCCCACTGCGCTGCTTAAGAAGCGCAATGCTTCATAATGTAACACCACACACATCGTAACAACGATACCGGTAATCAGTAAAGCTAACAAATGAGAAACATGTTCATCCATAAGGGGCGGAGGGTAAATTCACCAAATAAACGTTTTGATACCGATTAATAATTGATTGCATTATCTCGCATAATCGACTGCTAGCAGCCGGTATTTAATCTTATAAGCCGCAGAATCGATTGTTTTAGGCTCATGAATGACCAACTTACTTTGAAAATTCTGTCAGCATCGTATAATCTTCTTCGAGACCCATAGCAAATTACTATGAAGCCGATAAATTTATCAACAAAGGCTCATTGTGCGATTGAGATTTCCGATTCAGATGATGTGTATTGGCTCGCTTCCATTATCTGACGGAATTATCTTCACTGGCTGCAGCATGCTTCTGGGTACTTGACCTACAATCAACCGATAATATACGGTAGCTTTTAAATTGATAATTTATGCGAACGATCATTGCACTATCGATTGTCATCCTGTTGGCAATAACCACTTACCTATCTTTTTGGCCGGTACCGATCACACCGGTGAGTTGGGACGCGCCAACTGCGCCAGGATATACCGGGCCACACGCAGCAAATAACCGGTTAGACAATTTACAATTTATTACGCTGGGTAGCGAAGAAGGACCGGAGCATGTAGCGCTTGCACAGGATGGCAAGCTTTACGCATCCATGTCAAGCGGTAACATTGTGCGCATGAATCCCGATGGCACCGTTCTGGAAGTCTTCGTCACTACCGGCGGCCGAGTGCTTGGTTTCGATTTCGATGCCTCCGGTAACTTGCTTGCCGCCGATGCGCTGCGCGGGATACTCAAAATTGCACCCGACGGCACGACTACCGCATTGATAAGTATTGCTGATGAATCAGTAGGTTACCCAAATAGCCTTGTGATAGCGAGTAATGGCAAGATATATTTCACCGATTCTTCCGCACGTTTTGCACCATCGATATGGGGTGGCACTTTCGAGGCAAGCGTTTTAGACATTGTGGAACAATCAGCCACTGGGCGCGTCATTGAATATGACCCGGCCGAGGATCGGATGCGCATCGTGGCCAGAGGATTGAGTTTTGCCAATGGCATTGCGCTGTCACAGGATGAGCAAACAGTGTTTGTCAATGAAACCGGCCGCTACCGGGTATGGAAAATTGCCGCTAGCGCCGACGATCTCGATGTTCGAGATAATGCTATGCAGGCCAGCATGCTATTCGACAATCTGCCCGGTTATCCCGATAATCTGATGCGCGGCTTAGATGGCAGAATTTGGCTGGGCTTCGCCAAACCGCGTAATGCAATCATCGATTGGATGAGCGACAAACCTTTCTTACGTAAGATGGTGTTGCGTTTTCCCCGTGTATTGTGGCCAATGCCAGAAGCCTATGGTCATGTCATGGCATTCACCGAAGATGGAACGGTCGTTGCCGATTTGCAGGAACCCGCCGGCACTTATCCGGAAACCACCGGTGTTACCGAAACCGGTGATCGTCTCTATGTGCAAAGCCTGCATGCAAAAAGATTGGGTTGGTTAAGCAAAGAAGCGATAAAATGATCAATACAAATTGAAAACATAGCCTTATGAAAAAATCGCGGCACTATATCCCCGCCATGCACTTCCACTGGCTGACGCGCTGGTACGATCCCGTGATGCGGCGGGTGTTTCCAGAATCGGGAATCCATGCAAACTTGATCGCGCAAGCGCACATCCAGCCTGGCCAAACCCTGTTGGATACCGGTTGTGGAACCGGTACACTGACACTATTGATCAAACAAACTCATCCGGACGCCATCATTCATGGGCTGGATATCGATCCAAAAATACTGCAAATCGCGCAACGGAAAGCCAAACAAACGGGCCAAACCATTTCGTGGCAGCAAGGCACGGTTAATCATCTGCCCTATCCGGAGCAAAGCTTCGATCATGTCTTTGCCAGTTTATTGCTGCACCATTTAACGCGGCAGGATAAACAACATATGCTGCAAGAAGCATTGCGCGTGCTCAAACCTGGCGGCAAGTTGCATGTAGTGGATTTTGGCAAGCCACACAACTCAATGATGTGGCTGATTTCCTGTATCGTGCGCTGGTTTGAAGAAATTCACGATCATGTGATTGGCCTATTGCCGGTTTTGATTGCAGATGCTGGCTTTGACCTGATAGAAGAAACTGATTGCTATCGCACCATCGCCGGTACGATCGCAATCCATCATGCCACTAAAGCTTGATAAGGATTTCTAGCAATTTTGATTATTGTGCCGCAGCGTTATGTGCATCCATAAACTCGCCCAATGTTTTAATCCATTCAGGCCGCATAAAAATAAATCCGCTATTGTGCCCGCCTTCCAGCATCAGAAATTGTTTCGGCTCTGAAGCCGTCTGATACAACCTTTGGCCATGATCGAACGGAATGATTTCATCTTGCTGACTGTGCGCGATAAACACCGGACAGGTCACTGAACGAAGCAATTCCAGCGTTGCGTAGTGAAAACGGGTAATCCAACGCACCGGTAAAAAGGGATAAAGCTCTCCAGCCAGGTCGGAAACAGAAGTAAATGTAGAGGCCAATATCAGCAAGCCCGGTTTTTCACGCGTAGCAAGCCAGGCTGCTACCGCGCCACCCAACGACTCGCCATACAAAACGATTTGTTCCGGGGTTATGCCTTGAACTTCCGTCACATAACGCCAAGCCGCCTGCGCATCCAGATAAGTGCCGGATTCGGTTGGTGTTCCACTGCTTTGACCATAACCACGATAATCCAAAAGTAAAGTGTTGTAGCCAAGACGCTTGAACATGGGTAGATAATCCAGGCGATGGGAAATATTTCCGGCATTGCCGTGAAAAAACAGCACCGTTCCCTTGGCATCGCCGACGGGCACCCACCAACCGTGCAACGTTTCGCCATCGCTGGTGGCAATGCTCACGGACGTGTAATCCAGACCGAATCCTGCCGGTGTTTGGTTGAAGGATTGAAGTGGGAAATACACCAGGCGCGATTGGCCGAAATACACCAGCAACACTATCGCCACATATGCGGCAACGAACAACGCTAACAAGCCAAGCAGCATGCGCATGTTTACCGCTCATCCGGTTCGCGTAAATTAACCACAATATCCGCACCCAAACGGCCGGTGGTAAATGCGGAGTCACTGAATTGTGGAAAGCCATCCGGATTCTCAGGGTTGTTGGATAAACCAAAAGGCTCGCGCGGTAACAAATTCCAGCGTTTCTTCAATTTGCGGTCTCCATCCCGGTCGTGATAGACCGCCACGGCATAGGTACCAGGCTGGTCAAGATTCATACAAACCTTTTGCTGCCCCACTGCAGCCGGAATTCTAATTTTTCGCTTGCGCCCTTTCTTGAACAGAAAATTTTCCGGATCGTCATACAACTCCACATTCAAAACACCACCTGAGCCAACGTTATTTACGGTCACGCGGATTTGCGCTGCTTCTGCGTTGCAAGCATCAGGCGCCTCATGAGGCATGATGCGCAATGCTTCGGATGCGTGGATTTGTGAGAAAATCAGTAAACCCAGTGTGGAGATCAGAGCCGGTTTAACAAATTGTATGGTTTTCATTGGATTAAAGTTGCCATAAGTAAGTGCCGAGCAGAGCAAATGAGTAATGCGCTTTTACGTCATTCAAATTGTGTTTAGGTTAGGCGGCATACTTGATAGTATGCTCTAGTTGCCATGGTCTATCAGTTGTTAATGCTGAATCGCGATGACTATTCGTCACAAAACACATTTTCAATTTCATGTTTAAATTCTTCATTGGAGGGTGTGTCTATTATTAAAGATCGGCGACTTATCGTGTGCAATCCATCCATGATGCCTAGATCACGTAAATTTTTCATGCTTCCCAATTTGCCATCCCGCCCGGCGACAAGGTAAAAGAGAATGATCAATTCATGTTGTGTAAAATGTGCTTTGAGAAAATCTACATAGGTAGCCCTATTGACAGCATTTGTAGCAAACTCTAAGAGAAAGCAAATATTCTTGAGGTATCCATCTAAAAACTCTCCGTAATCGTCGGAAATGCGTTGAACTACCGCACTGTAGTGCTGGCGCCGGTCAGAAAAAGGTATTTTGTAGAAATTCACACTTCCTATTGCACGAAGTGCATCCCGAAGCTTTTCTGATTCTGCTCCCCGGGATCCGATATAAAATTTTAGCTTTTCCCATCTGGCGTGAAAGTCGCACTGGCTGTTAATGCTAGTAATAAAACTAGCCTTGTATTCGGTGAACGAATTGATCGATCGCCTGTTTTCTGCAGCCTCGAATATTTTCTCGAAATACAAATCGCCAATCTTTTCTGGAGTTTTACAAAGCAAGAGCCGGCCGATCTCGATAGTTTGCACGGCGGAAAGTTCTTCGTGGAATCTTTCCGCCACCACCTTGAATGTTTGATGTGCTGTGTGCGTTGTACTGCCGACTACAACAGTGTTGCTAGCTATCCGGCCTTCAAGGGAGTCGTGCAGTTTGAAGAAAAAATTATCCTGGTTTTGAATCTGAAATTGTCTTCTAGTAAGATCGGTCGTGTATGCAAGAATGAGAAATGCAAACGCTCCATAGGCTCCACTGACATAGGAACCAAACTCCGCCCATTCGCGATGCTCAGCAGATAGTGATCCATGAAAATTAAAGAAATAGATCCCCAGTGGAAGAACCCCAACAGCAACAAAACTGCCTAAAATAATTCGTTTATGCATCTGTCATGCCCTTGTACGGCGCTACTAGCTGTTATCAAACAAATAACAAGTTAAAACATAAGACTTGCCAAGTCAATTGATAGCATGAAAACAATTGTTCATTGAATCTGTTAACGATCTCCTTATTTTTTCACCGTGATATCGGAAATATACTAGCCATGGCAGGAAATGGGCGTCTTAGAAAAGCGATACACTACGGTGGTTATTGTCTGATTGTAAAATTGTGGCGTAAGATTCCTTACCGTCGTTCGGAATGACAAGTGGATCGGAGCATCAAAACGATATGATCGATAACAACATAAAGGCCTTGCTGCAGCAAGGCATGAGAACATTTCTGGGTCTGCTGGCTGCTACCAACGTTTTGGCTCAGGATGCCCCGCAGCCACGCCTGCCAACCATCGAAATCACCGCTGGAATGTACGTGATCCAGGCCGAAGTGGCGCGAACCAATCAGCAGCACAACATCGGACTGATGCACCGGCAGACAATGGGTGTCAACGAAGGCATGCTGTTTGTGTATCCAGCACCCGAAACACGTTGTTACTGGATGCGCAATACGTTGATTCCGCTGACCATTGCGTTCCTTGATGACGACGGCACAATTGTGAATCTAAAAGATATGGAGCCCCGAACCGAGCACTCAAATTGTTCAATCAAACCGGTGCGCTATGCGCTGGAAATGAATCAAGGATGGTTTAGCGAACGTGGCCTGAAACCCGGGTTTAAGTTGCAGGGTTTGCCATTCACACCGGCAGCCGCACGTTATTAGGAAAAATTTTGTTATGGCTGTGTTTACGGAATGGGCTAATGTGCCCGTCCTCTCGCACGACGCGGCGCAGCGGCACGATTCGTTGTGGAACGCACCAAATGTGCAGGCGTTTTAATTGCCGGTCTTTTAGCTGTTGGTGATTTGCGTGGAAGTGCTGCGCCGCGCGGCTCGCCGCCACGGCTGTTTTTCTTGGGCTCGGCTTTAATCTGCGGATCTGGTTCAAAACCGGCCACGACCCGACTTGTCAGTTCACACTTAATTAGTTTCTCAATCCCAGTTAGCAATTTCGCTTCATCGACGCATACCAGCGACACGGCATCGCCTTCTGCACCGGCACGACCGGTGCGGCCAATGCGATGCACATAATCTTCGGGAACATTGGGCAGTTCAAAATTCACGACATGCGGCAGCTCACTGATATCGATACCGCGTGCGGCGATATCGGTTGCAACCAGGACCTGCAGATCGCCTGCCTTAAATTTCGTCAATGCCTGCGTGCGCGCCGTCTGGCTTTTGTTACCATGAATCGCAAGCGCCGGAATATCGCTTTTTATCAAAAATTCTGCCAACTTATTGGCACCATGTTTGGTGCGCGTAAATACCAATACCTGCGACCAGCGATGGCGCTTAATCAAATGCGCCAGCAGCTCGCGCTTACGCTCACGATCCACCGGGTGAACCACATGCGTAACCTTATCGGCAATGGCATTACGGCGTGCCGCTTCGATCAGTACCGGCTGGTTGAGCAGATTGTCCGCCAGCGCCCGGATTTCATCTGAGAAAGTCGCCGAGAATAATAAATTCTGCCGTTGCTCCGGCAGTAAGGCTAGTATTTTTTTAATATCCCGGATAAATCCCATATCAAGCATGCGATCGGCTTCATCCAGCACGAGAATTTCAATCTGCGACAGGCTCAGCGTTTTTTGCTGCACATGATCCAATAGCCGACCGGGCGTAGCAACCAGGATATCCACCCGACTTCTCAGGCGGGTGATTTGCGGATTGATATTCACGCCGCCGATCATCATCATCGAACTTAATTTCAAGTACTTGCCATAATCCCGCACGCTTTCTTCCACCTGAGCCGCCAGTTCGCGCGTGGGAACCAGAATCAAAGCCCGGATCGGTGGCCGTCCGCTGGATGGTCCTTTGATACTTTTGTCGGAAAGGCGATGCAGAATCGGCAGCGTAAAGCCAGCCGTTTTGCCCGTGCCGGTTTGCGCACCGGCCAATAAATCGCCGCCTGACAATACTGCTGGAATGGCTTGTGCTTGGATAGGTGTTGGTATGGTATAGCCGCGTTCGGTAACGGCACGGATAATTTCATCGGACAAACCGAAAGTAGAAAAAGACATAAAACTCCAGGAAGGTTAATGGTCTGTCAGTCCGGTACGGCATAACAGGCAGGAAAAGCGGATGAAGGGTATTGCCATAAATCCAAATCTTGTAAAGAGTATAATATGATCGATCATTAAAATCTCAACAATAGCCGATAAATTTCTTTTACTTTCCTATGTGCTTATATTTCAATACTGCCGATCTGCTTAGCCCACCACATCTTTCGTCATGAGCGAGCATCCCGTTATTCGTTGGAATGAAGCGGATGAAGAGAAATCCACCCGCTGGCACTCGGAAAAAAGTTTACCGCCCCCCACGCGCATCGAAGTCATTGACGATCGCATGCCCGCGGATGCCGCTTACCGTTTGGCGTGTGAGGGCACGGCACTGTTATGGCGCGGCGATTTCCAGAACGCTAAGCTGCTGCTGCAAGCCATGGCGCGGCGCACCGATAAAAAAAGGCCCAAACGCAAATCCAAACAAGCAGAAGCAGCAATCACACCCGCGCAAGCCTTTCACCAGCACCGCCTGGCACAATCGCAACGCGCCCGTATTTTAGAAAAATTGCTGATCCCATTCGAAGCGGATCACACCATTACGCTGCGCCGCGCGCCGGATGTTAGCTCCGCGTGTCTGGAAGCCTATGGTCCGAGTAGCGAAGCGTATATTGCTTCATTGCGCGAATTGCTGGGATTGATCGGCGCGCACGAATGGCGCAAGAAAGGCATTGAAATTACGGCTCTGAATGCGCGTATTCATCCGCATTACGGGGTTTTCGCACCGATCCGCAGCGAATATGTCGAACTCGTCGCGCAAACACCCTTTCCCAGGCTCATCGAAACGCAATCGCTTGCGTTCGACATCGGTACCGGCACTGGCGTACTTGCAGCCGTCCTGGCGCAGCGCGGCATTCAACGCATCGTCGCAACCGATAATGATCCACGCGCGCTCGACTGCGCACGCGATAATTTATCGCGCTTAAACTTGAATGAAACGATTGAATTAATACAAACCGATCTCTTTCCACCAGGCCAAGCGGCTTTGATCGTATGCAATCCGCCGTGGATCCCGGCACGGCCCAGTTCGCCGCTGGAACAAGCGATTTTCGATCCGGATGGCCGCATGCTGCGGGGATTTCTACAAGGCTTGCGCGATCATCTGCTGCCGGGTGGCGAAGGTTGGTTGATATTGTCGGATTTTGCCGAACATTTGGAACTGCGTACGCGGGAAGCATTGCTGCACATGATCGAAGCTGCGTGCTTACAGATATTGGGTAAATCCGATATCAAACCGCGCCATCCCAAAGTAGCCGACACCAGCGACCCGCTGCACGCCGCCCGCGTATCGGAATTGACGTCATTGTGGCGGTTGGCAGCCAAATAGCTTGCAACGTATCGCAAGCCACAGAGAACGTTTTCGAGGAAGCAGATTCAAGGCAAAAACAAGTGTCATTTCGAGCAAGGACGAGAAATCCATTGCATGGATCAGTCAAGATTCCTCACTACGTTCGGAATGACAAATGCGAGTGATTCAGCGCCTCTTCAAAGTTCGGTGTATTTCTTAGCACTCCCCTTCGATTTCTCCACTGGATACTTGCGCGCGTTTTTCTCCATCTTCTCCAACACGATTTGCTCCACATCCAGCTCGTATTTGTCGGCGAGCAGCAAAGCAAAGGTAATCACATCGGCCAGCTCTTCCTTCACGCTGCCGACATCCGCCTGCTCCGGCGCTTTCCATAAAAAAACCTCGAGCAGCTCGGCCGCTTCGATATTCAGCGCCATTGCCAAGTCTTTGGCATTATGAAACTGCGCCCAATCGCGCTCATCGCGGAAACGGCGCAAAATTTCGGTGAGTTGCTGGATGTCGTTCATTTGAAGTAAATCTCTTGTTGGAAAGTTATTTCAATCTTAGAAAAAGAAATAAGAATCACAAGATAAGAATTAATTAATCTTAAGCCAACACTAATGATTAAGCCGCTCTAATTGTGATACCCATCTATCAAAATGCGGACACTTATTTCGTAACATCGGCAAACCGATTGCTGTTGCTGCAGGCGCTCCAACACGAACCTTCAAACGCTCATAAATTGGAACATGTTTAATAATACGTTTGCTTGGTGCAGTTTCACGGCCTTCATTAATATCTTCTGGTTCAAGATGCTTAACTTCTTCTGACAAAAGAGCAAATGCTGATTCGGTACCAGAGATTCTTTGTTGTAACTGCATGAGATCACAGTAGAGAAGTGCTTCAAATTCATGCAACTGTATATATGGCAAGAATCTTTGATCTCCTATTTCTTCTTTTAGAGCAGATTCGAGGATCTCCACACGTTCTATTGCTAGCATTTTCTTTTGCGCATTTTCCCAACCTGGAAATTCATGTGGAAGAGCATACAAATCAATCATAGTTGTAAATCGGGCTTCTGGTTTGTAATCTTCGCGCATAAGTCGCAACAAATCATTTCGAATTTTTTCAAAATCCATAATTCCTCCTCGCTTACCAAGCTTTCTATTAGTAAGAACTACGCGAGTTTTTACTTCTATAGAAAATGAAGCGAAATAGGGTTGCAGAACATCATCTGCAAACTTCCGCTCGGATTGTCCTTCGACAGTAATATAAAGCCGCGACCAAGCCATCAAGGTTGACCTCCCAACTCGTTTTTTTCCCACAACTGACCTAAGGTATATTCTTCCAACCAGGCCTTAAGTCGATTTGGGTCTTGTCTTTCCAATATTGATTCACCATCTTTCTGGTTCACTACGATGACTTGTTCTGGTGACAATTCATCCAATAATAATGACGATTGCGTTGAAACAATGAGTTGCGCACGCTGTGATGACTCATGCAACAAACTTGCCAACAGCTTAATGGCATAAGGATGTAACCCAAGTTCGGGCTCATCAATGATAAGTGTAGATGCAGGGTTAGGTTGCAACAATAACGTAGCTAGGCAAATATAGCGTAGTGTGCCATCAGAAAGCTGATGCGGGTAATAAAGCAAATCTGAATAACGATCTTTCCAAAGTAACTGGGTTTGCCCATTAGAAATTTCTTTAAGTACAAACGCACCAAAGAATGGAGCGACCTGTCGCACCGTTTCCTCAATTTGAGCAAAGTGATTAGAATGAGATTTTTCCATTTTCATCAGAAATGCGGATAAATTTGCTGCATTTCCGTGCAATACATCGTTATCCACCACATTACAAATACCCATTACAGGTGCTGAAGGTGAAGTATCGTGAAAGTGATAAACGCGCCAGTCATGGATTGTATTTACAACCCACTGTTCACTTGCAGACAAATCTTTTCTACGAATCAATGCACTTTCAACATGACCACTGCCCTGGTCATTTGTAATTGGCCCATATATGGGTCCATCAAATGGTGCAGATTCATGGGCAAAAAATAACGAGCGATCATCTGCAGCACGAAGAGTAAATTTATATTCATTTCTCCCAAACTCGAGATGAGCATCTAGCTCGGGAGTTATCTTCATACCTCGGAAAAGGAAGGCATCGGCCCGTCCTCTTGTACTAACGTAATTCTGCAGCCCTTTATTTGGATCAAGCATGTGTCCGAGCAATTCAAAGAATCGGATAAAGTTAGATTTTCCAGATCCGTTTGCACCTATCAACACATTCAAGCCATTATTCAATCTGAATGACTTTAATTCACGAATTGATTTGTAGCCGGATAAAGTGATTCTATTCAATGAATGTCGTTCTGGTATGCTCATATGTCATCTATATTAGAAATAATTCAAACTTATTTTTTGTGAGCAAAATGTGATGAAAACCGATTGCAAGCAAAACATATTCTCTAAACGTCGCAACAATCGCCAATTAAAAGTAATCACCTGCTAATCGGCTTATACCGTATGCGTTTCGGTTTCGCACCTTCTTCGCCGAGGCGTTTTTTCTTATCGGCTTCGTATTCCTGGTAGTTGCCGCTGAAGAAGGTCCATTG
>CAADGS010000156.1 GCA_900696615.1 uncultured beta proteobacterium | reverse complement strand
TTTCCAGCACTCGAACTGATTATGAAATCTCATTCCATGTTTGGCAATGCGACAAATTGTCGCACCTAGACCAATCGGCATTCCGAACATATTCTAAAAAGATATATTACAAGGTGAAATACCGATCCAGAACAATATGTTGAATTCTATTGCTGCTGACGGGATGTCACGCTTGTGCCGGTATGGACATTTCCAGCCGTTTTGCAATGAAAGGATGCGGTATAGCTATCGGTACCCGTTGCGGAATGCATCACATACATATTATATGTGCCGGCACCTTGCGAGACACTCACTAACGGACTGTAAGTGGTATTGTTGTCGGTAGCGTCGAAGCTTGCTTGCGCGCATTTGTTGGTGGTGCAACTGGTGCCTTTATGGATCAATATATGAACTTTGGAAGTGCTAGCCGTCGTATCTCTAACTTGGGCCTCCAATCGCGCCGGCGCGCCATTACCGTCATCAAAACAAGTCACGGTATAAAAATCGACAGCCGCAGCCAGTCCAGTCGTAAAACTTCCGGTTTGATCATGCGCTAAGCCTACACTTGCCTGAGCTACTAAAAATCCGCCGCAAATCGCGGTCACTATTTGTTTCATATTTAAAAATCGCATTCTGTACCCCTTTTATATTGAATGATCTGTCTACAGTAAAAATCTATAAGACAATGAATTCAGTGAATAAAAATCGTTAATCTTGATTATTGAATCGGGCTGTCAGCCGACAATGCTTCAATTTTCATTGCAGCCATTTCACGAACGGCCTCATTATCGTCTTCCAAGGCTTGCTTAAGCAGACTCATGCTCCTGTCATCCAAACTCAGACTATCCAAAGCCATTAAACGCACCGCCAATTCGCTGTCATTGAGCGCTTGCTCCAACACCAACATGGCATCGGCACAATCCTGTTGCGCCAAGGCATGCACAGCTTGCGCACGCACATTGCCATCTTTATCCATTAAAGCTTTTTGCAGAATTTTTTGTACGATAGCCGGATCAACTGTATCTTTCACAGCCAGCTGCGATAAGGCGCCGATACGTTCTCCGGAGTCTTCCGACGCAGCCTGTTTTTGAATGTTGACTGCAAGTTCCTGATCATATTGCTGAGCTGCGCCGTCCGATGCGAAGCAATTTACCTGAAACGATTCCAGGCTATTAAAAATCAATTGATTCCCGTCATCAGCCATGATTTGCCTAGCGCTCATAACAGTCAAAGCAAAAATCATGAGCATGACAGACAAAACCGTTTTTAAATATAAAGAATTCAACATGTATACATTCCTTTTAGATAGAAGATGGATAGAAGCTCCCGTATCTACCCACCTTCCGATTCACAAACAGCTAGCTATTCATTGAAAGAATAGTTAGGGTTTTGGCCAGTACTGGGCGCCGTTTGTGTTGATGATTGGCATATCGCGATCCAACTGAGCTGCAGATGGAATGATTTCGACCTCGACACCGTCACCACAGGAGGCGTCCATTGGATTGTTGACCAAATCGCGCATGACTGTCAGCGTTGCTGGAGAATCGTATCCACCTAGGCCCACGCCGTCATATTTCGATCCGACAGCCGGTGTCCAGGTTTCAAGAACGCCATCTTTAAAACCGGATATCGGTGTAACTTTACAAATATCTGCAATACCCAGAACAACTTTTACGCTTTTTGCGCATGAAGCCGGTTCAATAAACATTGCACCGGCACGAAATGGCAAATAAACAGTATAACCTTCAGGCATCTTGCCGCCTTTGACCCAGAATCCTACAACATTGCCATTCGAGTCTTTCTTTTCATTTTCGAATTGGAAAACACTGTGATCCAGGATTTTCTGATATAAATTGCCATAATTCGATACATAGCTTTCAATTGGTTCCGCTGATTGCGCACCATTAACTTTAACAGTTGAATCAACGCCATCTGGAAAAACGACCGTGCTGGCAATGGTATTTTTACCTTCGCCGCAACTGTGGCCAATAACGACATTATTGGTTACGCGAACACCTTCAGCAACCGTTGGTATTTCCAAGCGAGTATGCGAAAATGCATTTTGTGAGGCGCCCAGCAGCAATATTGCTACGCCTAATGCTGTATGGGAAGAAAACTTAAATTTTTTGGTTATCATGCTAAAGACCCCTTTAATTTTTAGCTTTTAATTGAATTATTTTTGTACTCACTTAGCGCTGCTTTTTGAGGTGGTGCTCAAAAAGCAGCCTGAAACTCATTTTGCACTCCCTGACAAAGCCAAAAAGAATTTATCTGTTTCTTTGTTGAGGCAAAAAAGAATTTCGATGCGAATCATATTTCCTGCACCTGCAAAACACAATGCGGCAAATTGTCGCAGCGCGCAATTCTCCTTGTTCTCCCGCAGCTTTTCGCAGCTAACTCGTTATTTCTTTAGCTGTTAATTTTTTATTTCAAGATCGCAACGATCTGCAAATGAGCTTCGATGCGACAATTTGCCGCATTATCATCATCGGTTTTCTTGCATACAATCTGGGTTGTGAAAATGAGAAGCACGATCCATGTTAGAAAGAATCACACTGCAGAAATCGAAACAACTGCATTTACCTGCCCGCTTCTAATCAATCACCCGGACAATACCAATCAAGATTAATTTGTAATGATTAAGGTAATCAAATGATTAAAAATAATAAAAACTTATCGACCAGACATCTAACCCTGATGTTTATTTTTTTAATGTTTTTCATGAGTTCCAGCAGTTTTGCAGAAAATAACCAGAAAAAAGATCATTGCATGGTCTTAGTTGCTGATCGCATATTCGATGGTTTTAATTTGCTGGAAGATGCAGCCGTTTTGTTTAAAGGTAATAAAATCATACAAACCGGCGATCAAATAACAGTGCGTGAAAAATGTAACCTCACATTGGATTTAGGCGATGCGACCATTCTTCCCGGATTTATTGAATCGCACGCGCACCTGGCCATTCAAAATATTCCACATGATAAAGTCTTAAGGCATGGCATTACTACCGTCAGAGATACCGGCGGACCTCTACAGAAACCGCGCGGAGGCCAAGGATCATTGCGTGTATTGAGCGCCGGTCCAATCATTCAAGCCATCGATGGCTACCCATTAAATATTTTCGGACATGGCACCGGTACGCACGATCCATACGATGCAGTCGGGATTGCAGTCGCTACCGTAGAAGAAGCGGAAAAAGTTGTGAAAGACCTGGTTGCCGGTGGTTCAACGATTATCAAGATTGCCTTGGAACCGGGCGGAGAAACTGGTGCACCTTGGATGTCCAGTCATGGACACGGTGAACCGCCGCAAACTCCATGGCCGATACTTCCACTCGAAATCGTCAAAGCCATTGTCAACAAGGCCCATTCGTTAAATAAGCGAGTTATGGCCCATGTGGGTGAAAACATCGGCGTCGAACTCGCACTGGAAGGTGGCGTCGACGAATGGGCACATATACCCTGCGCTGAAATTCGCGAAGATTTATTGCACCGGGCTGTCGCTCAAAACGTCACGTTTGTAACCACCGTCGATACACTTTCTGCTTGCTCCGGTGTTCACGGCAACGTGCACAAACTTGCGCACATCATGGCGCACAATTCCGACTCAAAGTCGAAATTTATCTATGGTTCAGAAATCGGTCACGATAATGTGCCTTGGGGCATCAACGGTGAAGAAATGCGTCTGTTATTACATTTAACCAGCGGTGAATCCATCGAATTTACCGATGTGTTGAATGTATTCAAGTCGGTAACCTCCACAGCAGGTAAAAACCTAAACAAACCTTTGCTCGGCACGCTATCGCCCAATGCGCCGGCCGATATCATCGCTGTACGTGGCAATGCCTTTGAACGATTCAAATTGCTGGAATACCCGGACTTGGTTATTTCCGGAGGACACATCATTATCAATGAATTCAAGCACGATAAAAAACATTAATAAAGGCTTAGTATGAATCAATCCGCATCCCATTTTTTTAGCAAGGCATGGTTGTATTGCACCGTATTTCTTACCGGTGCGGCAGTGATGGTTATCGAACTGTTGGGCACCCGCCTGATTGCTCCTTTTTATGGAGCCAGCCTCTATGTTTGGACTTCTCTAATTGCTGTCACACTGATTGCTCTGGCTTTGGGCTACTACATCGGCGGTATCTGGGCGGATCGCGCCCGTTCCGGGTTGTCGCTGATCATTGCTTTAGCAGGATTATTGACATTGATCATTCCTTGGTTGACAGGCCCGATTTTATTAGCTACCGATCCGCTCGGATTGCGCCTCGGCAGCTTTATCAGCACCCTTATTTTATTTTCGCCCAGTCTGATGATGTTAGGGATGGTCGGTCCGTTTGCCGTCAAGTTGTCCACATCCGCTCTCGCTAACGTGGGTGCCAGCACGGGCTCCATTTATGCCATTAGCACGGTTGGCAGTGTAATTGGAACCCTGTTTCTCGGTTTTTATCTTTTTCCATTGGTTGGTTCGCGCGAAATTTTTATCGGTCTTGGCATTGCGTTATTTTTGCTTGCCTTGATTGTCGTCGTCATTGAAAGAAAATATCAAAAAACGACCGTTACTACACTGCCAACCGCCGCACTCGTTGTCTTTGGCCTAGGCTTATACCCACAAATTGCCAATTCGGGTATGGCGATATCAAATGAAGATTTCATTACGCAATTTGAGCGTGAGAGTCTATACGGCTGGGTTCGAGTAATTGACAAGCCGAAAGAAAATATTCGCTTGTTAACCGTGGACGCGTCTACGATCGGGGCAGCCAGTATCAGTCATGGAGAAAATCTCCTGACTTATCAGAAAATTGTGACGCATATTCCCGCGTTAACACCCGCTATGAGCAAAGCTTTATTGATCGGCCAAGGCGCAGGGCACATGGCGATGACTTTGAAAGAATACGGCATCGTGACCGATACGCTGGAAATCGACCCTGCTGTCGCCGAAGCTGCAACGCAATTCTTTGGTTTCAAGCCAAATGGCAAAACCATTATCGGCGACGCACGTTATGAAATCCGTCAACTCAAGGGGCCTTATGATTTAATCATTCTGGATGTATTTACCGGTGGCGCCGAACCCACGCACTTATTGACGGTTGAAACACTGACTCAATTAAGTGCATTACTGGCACAACAAGGTATATTGGCATTGAATTTTGTTTCATTTTACGAAAACGGCAGCAATCCAGCACTTGCATCCGTCGCAAAAACTATCGGCGAAGTTTTTCCCTATCAGCAAGCGTTCATTTCCGATCCCGGAGCGGATTTCAACGATTTTATTTTTCTTGCGACCCAACATGCCATAAACCTGGAAAATCAAGATATTGCCGATAAGCACAGCAATTGGTTAAAACAGCGTCAGATAACTATCGACCAATCCCACGGCGTCATCCTGACCGACAACCTTAGTCGATTGGAATTATTACAAATGCGTAAGTCGGAATATTACCGTCGAATGATTGTAGATTCGATCGGTTCCAATCATTTTATACGCTGATGACTCATCGTTTGTTCCAAGCATCACGCCATGTAAAGCCATCACTGCTCTTTATTAATTGAAAATACTTGTGAGAAATCTCACAGAAGTATTTTCCCTTATCAGTTAATTTTCTCGAACTTCTGCTACCAACATCGCTTTGACGGACTCTGTTAATCAACGGGAAAGAAATTACGGATAGTCGATGACAAATCCGGAAATTTAAACGCTCTGCGATCAAGACAGGAGTGCAATCAAACTTGCAAAAAGTGAAATGGGTAACGCAAATATTGCAACCATGTGCAGTTCTACGAGGGATAGAAATAACTTAACTTCATTTTTAAATTTGAAAGGTAACGATTATGGCAACGATTAATGGAACACAATTTAACGACAACGACACGTTCAACGGCGGCGCTTTCCGCTTCAGTCTAGTTGGCACACCAAATGCTGACATCATTAACGGCTTTGCGGGAAATGACATTTTGGACGGCAGAGGTGGCGACGATCAACTGAATGGCGGCAGCGGTAACGATAGATTGCTTGGCGGAACCGGTAACGATTCACTGGACGGTGGCACAGGCGCCGATAACATGAATGGCGGCGATGGCATTGACACTTATTTCGTTGACAACGCCGGCGATGTTGCTGCCGAAACCAATAACACAGCCAGCGGGGGATTTGACACGGTTATTGCAACCGTCACGCATACCCTGGGTTCTGCGATTGAAGATCTTTTCTTGTTTGGTAATGCGCCTATTAACGGTACCGGCAATGCTAAAGATAATAATATTACCGGCAATTCTGCTGCCAATGTGCTCAATGGCGCTGCCGGCGCTGATCGCATGAACGGTGGAAACGGTAATGACACTTATGTAGTGGACAGTCTTGGTGATGTAGTGATTGAAGACTTTGAAGATGCCGTGGCTGGAATTGATACCGTCAATGCTTCAGTCGATTTTTCAATGAGTTTTGGTATTAACAATCTTAACCTGACTGGAAACGGTGCCATTGATGGATTTGGTAATGAGCTAAACAATATCATGAACGGTAACGGTGCCAGCAACGAAATCGAAGGCGGGCTTGGTGACGACACGATCAATGGTCGCGCAGGAAACGATATCTTGAAAGGCGATGACGGTGACGACACACTCAATGGCGGTACCGGTGCGGATAATATGGATGGCGGCGACCAAAACGATACCTACATAGTCGACAATGCAGGCGATATCGCGGCGGAACAATCCGTAGGCAGTCAGTCCGGTACAGACCAAGTCCTTACGTCCGTCAGCCATAACTTAGGGTTTGGAATTGAAGATCTCAGCTTGACTGGCAGTGCTGCAATCAATGGCACCGGTAACGACCTGAACAATCGCATCGAGGGAAATAATGCAGCTAATACGCTAAATGGCGGTGCTGGGAATGACTTTATTACTGGAAGTGGGGGCAACGATACGCTATTTGGCGGTCCTGGAAATGATTTACTGGACGGCGGTCTAGGTAACGATGTGATTTTTGCCGGCCTCGGAACCGACGATCAGTACGTATTCAGCACACCTTTAGGTGCTACGAACGTGGATCAAATCAATGGGTTTCTAGCATCTTCAGACTCCATTTTTCTGATCGATACGATATTCACAAATTTACCGAATGGTGCCGTAGCGCCTGCAAATTTTCGCGCCAATGCGACAGGTACCGCTGTTGATGCCAATGATTTTCTGCTCTATAACACTACAACCGGAGCGCTATCTTATGATGCCAACGGTAGCGGTGCGGGAGGGTCGGTTCAATTCGCCATTCTGAGCGGAGCACCTGGAATAACTGCAGCAGACTTTTTCGTTATGGGACTTTAATTCAGTGAGACAAGTCCCGTCTTCAAAGACGGGACTTATCGACGAATAGTTGCGCATGTGCCGTGCTCCAACATTTCCGCTGCATGCCTGCGCGTGGTTTCAGTGATATGAATACCGCCCAGCATCCGTGCAATCTCTTCAATGCGTTCTTGCTGATTCAGAATGCGAATTTTGCTCAAAATTACGTGATTCTCGACCGGCCCTTTCATTTTTACAACTTGCCACTGATGATCCCCCAGAGCGGCGACTTGCGGTAAGTGTGTAATGCACAATACTTGACGTTCCGTTCCCAATTTCTTCAATAAATTGCCGACAATCTCAGCAACGCCTCCACCAATACCCACATCGACTTCGTCAAAAATTAATGTTGGCGCTTTTCCAATATCGCTGGTGATAACTTGAATAGCCAAGCTAATGCGCGATAATTCACCACCGGATGCTACTTTTGCCAACGATCGCAGCGGTACACCTTGATGGGCTTTAACTTGAAATTCAATTTGCTCCATTCCATGCGCGTTGGCGTGCTCTGTATCGAGGGAGGTTAGTATCACCGCGAATTCGCCGCCTTGCATTGCCAGCGTTTGCATCGCGGCACTTACTTCGCGCGAGAGTGTTTCACTGCCTTGCCGGCGTGCAGAGCTTAATTTTTTGGCTAATTCCAAATATTCGTGCTGTGCTTTCTTTTCACGTGCCTGTAACTCACTCATATCGGATTCTGAGCCTAGTTCGTCAAGCCGATGCGTCAATGTGACGAGAAGCTGCGGCAATTCTTCTGCGGTTACACGAAATTTTCTTGACGCTGTATGAATCGCCGATACTCGCTGTTCGATTTCTTGCAATGTTTGCGGATCGAGGTCAAGGCCTTGGCGGTAAGATTTCAAATCCCGGACCCCTTCTTGCAGTTGAATTTGAGCACAATCCAGCAAATCGACAACCGCTTTTAGTTGATCGTCATAAGCCAGAAGATTTCTTAACTGAGTATGGATGGCACTGATTTGAGCTATGACCGCCGATTCGCTTTCCGATAATCCTTCAATGGCCGTATCGGTAACTGCCAGCAAGGTGGCCACATGCGACAAACGGTTGTGATCGGCTTGAAGTATTTGCCATTCATCGAGCGTAAAATTGAGCGCAGATAGTTCCTGGATTTGCCACTCAAGCTGTTCACATTTGTCACGGAATTCTTCTGCACGTTGCGCCATTGCAATCCTTCGATGATAGCAATCTTGCCAATCCTGATACGCCGACTTGACAGCATTGGCCAAATCGGTACAACCGCAATAAGCATCGAATAATTCGCGCTGCTCATCTTTGTGCAATAGAGTCTGGTGTGCATGTTGACTATGAATGGCAACCAGAAACTCTCCTGCGTTACGCAATTGCTGCAAAGTGACCGCATGACCATTGATATAGCTGCGCGAACGGCCATTTGCTTCCAGAACACGGCGTATCAAACAGATGTCCGCATCACCCTGCAAATCATTGTCATTTAACCAATGCGCCAAATCCGGCAAGGCATGGACTTCAAATGCGGCATCGATTTCAGCACGCACACAGCCATCGCGGATCTGGTTGGCATCACCCCGCTCACCCAAAGCTAAGCCCAGTGCATCGATCAAAATGGATTTTCCAGCCCCTGTTTCTCCGGTTAGCACTGTAAAACCGGACATAAAATCAAGCTCGATCCAATCTACAATGACAAAATCTTTGATGCGGAGGCGTTTTAACATAATCGTGCATTGAATTGGAATATCAGGGAAATTCACTCCATCCTAACTTCTCTCGAAGCGTACGATAGTAACTGTGGTTAATCGAATGCAATAACCGTACGGTTTTAGGGAAACGCCGCACGACAATATTATCCGTTTGTTCCAAATCGAAGCAGGAATGACTGTCACAGTTTATGCGCACATTGGTTGAACTCAGCAACTGAATTTGTACACTCGCATCGGGACCGATCACGATCGGACGATTACTCAGGGTGTGCGGACAAACCGGAACTAACGCAATCAAGTCCAAGCTTGGATGCAGAATTGGGCCGCCCGACGATAACGCATAGGCTGTCGAACCGGTCGGTGTCGCCACAATCAAACCGTCGGAGCGTAAAGTATTGACATATTCGTTGTCGACTTTCACTTCGAATTCAATCATGCCGCTGCTCATTCCCCGGTACAGCACAACATCGTTGAATGCCAGGCTGCCAAATACACTGTTGCCATTACGTATGACTTCAGCGTACAACAACATGCGGCGCTCAGCGGTATAGTGTCCTGCGAGCATTTCATCGAGCGTTTCAAACATGGTATCAGCCGATAAATCGGTTAGAAAACCAAGCCTTCCCTGATTGATGCCGATTAATGGCACATCGTAAGAAACCAGCATGCGCGCAATATTAAGCATTGTGCCATCACCACCCATTACCACCGCCAGATCCGCCTTTTCGCCAATTTCTTCCAATGTCAGAACTGCGTATTTGTCATTCCCAATGTGAGATGCCGTTAGATGATCGAGCAAAACCCGGTAATTCTTTTCACTTAAATATTCGGCAAGCTTGAGAAGCGGCGTCGCAATTTCCGGATTTTTATGTTTACCGATTAACGCAATGGAAGTAAACGGTGAACGCATTATGTGGTCGTACCGTCGATTAGTCTAGGGTAAGAATCCGGCATCAACACCCAACTTGCTATTAAAAAATAGTTTAAACCCATCTATAATCTGCCTCGGAAAAAAATTCCAGCGTATACACTCACTCAAAAATATTCAATCGATAAAATCGGTAGACACACGGCTAAACTCAAGAAACTAGCCATGTACCGGGTTTTGAAAAGTGTAGCATATAAAAATGAAGCAAAAGTACTGCTTACAATACAATATGAACGTTATTGCTTGGTGTAGAATCAATCCATGTTAAACGAACGTGCTCAAATATTATTAAAAACCTTGGTTGAACGATACATTCACGAAGGGCAACCAGTCGGCTCCCGTGCGTTGTCCAAGTTCTCAGGTTTAGATTTAAGTCCAGCAACCATACGTAATGTTATGGCTGATCTGGAAGAAATGGGATTAATCACCAGCCCGCATACTTCGGCAGGACGAATCCCAACCCCCAAAGGCTACCGTCTTTTTATTGATACCCTGTTGGTTGTTAAATCACTGGACAAGGAAGAGCTTGATCACTTGGAAAGCCAGCTTCACCCTGATAATCCGTCACGTTTAATCGGTACGGTACCTCAACTTTTATCTGAAGTTACGCATTTTGCCGGGGTAGTCGTAACCCCCAAACGCAAAGGAGCGGTGTTTCGCTATGTCGAATTTATGGCACTTTCAGAGAAACGCATCTTGCTCATTATCGTAACACCCGATGGCGATGTGCAAAACCGCATCATTTTCCCTGATAAATCTTATAGTCAATCCGATTTGATTGAAGCGGGAAATTTCATCAACCAGCATTACGCCGGTTGCACCCTCGACGAGATTCGCAGCCGATTAAGCGGGGAACTCAAGCAATTGCGTAGCGACATGATTTGTCTGATGAATGCTGCCATCGAAGTTGGCGGCAACGCTATCACTGAAAATAGTGAAGCAGTCGTATTGGCCGGAGAACGGAATCTCATTCAAGTCGATGATTTGACTGAAAATATGATTTCTTTAAAAAAATTGTTTGAATTGTTCGAACGCAAAACCAAATTATTGCAGCTTTTGGAATTAAGCCGCCAAGGACATGGTGTAAAAATTTTTATTGGCGGTGAATCCGACATTGCGTCACTCGAAGAATTCAGTGTAGTAACGGCACCTTATGAAATTGAAGGGGAAATTGTCGGTGCCGTAGGGGTAATCGGCCCGCGGCGCATGGCCTATGAACGCATCATTCCGATTGTCAATATTACTGCGAAGCTCCTGTCCAGTAGCTTATCTCAACACTAAAATAACAATGATGATCTCTAAATCAAATTACCAGCACGGTTCTCCCGATCGAACCGGCATACTTTTAATCAATTTAGGTACCCCTGATGCACCGACTGCGCAAGCATTACATCCTTATCTTAAAGAATTTTTGAGTAACCCTCGTGTGATAGAAGTACCTCGGCTTATATGGTGGCCTATTTTATATGGCTTTATTTTACCTTTCAGACCCAGCAAATCGGCCGAGAAATATGCAAAAATTTGGATGCCTGAGGGGTCTCCGCTAAAAGTGCATACGGAGCGACAAACAAATTTATTGCGTATCGAATTGCAGAAACGATTGCAATTCCCTCCTATCGTGGAATACGCCATGAACATTGGCAAGCCATCTATTGCATCGGTGATGGAGAAAATGCAGGCGCAAGGATGTGAACGTATCCTTGTGATCCCGTTATTCCCTCAATATGCTGCAAGCAGTACAGCGGCGGCTATGGATAATGTTTTTGCGGTATTGCAGCGCATGCGCAACCAACCGGCGATTCGCACCATCAAACAATATCATGATCAACCCGGCTATATTGCGGCATTGGCACAGAATGTGCGGGATTACTGGAACAGCCATGGTCGCCCGGATAAGCTGATCATCAGTTTTCATGGCACGCCACGTGCAAATCTTGATAAAGGCGATCCTTATCATTGTTTCTGCCAGAAAACCGGACGATTATTGGCTGAAGCATTGGCTCTAAATGCAGACCAATATTCGGTTTGTTTTCAATCCCGTTTCGGTAAAGCTAAGTGGTTAACTCCTTATACCGCTACAACCTTAATGCAACTTGGGAAAGCCGGTACGCCAAGAGTTGACGTTATCTGCCCAGGCTTTGTATCCGATTGTCTGGAAACATTAGAAGAAATTGCCATGGAAGGCAGAGACATATTTATTCAAGCAGGCGGCAAGGAACTCCATTATATTCCATGCCTCAACGAACGAAACGATTGGATTCAATTTCTTGCAGAGCTTAGTTGCGCCCATCTGCATGGCTGGCTGGAAGCGCCTGATTCAGACGAAGCCGCGCAATTATCCAGAAAACGCGCCTTGGAAATGGGTGCAAAAAACTAATCCATTTCATGAATTAGGTTTTTAGGCCGCCAAAGACATGATTCATTGGTACTACGATTAAAAACAATCAGGGTCGTTGCAAAAACCCTAGATTTCACAAAATCAACAACCGGAGTGATCTGAACCGCAAGGTATGCCGGGTATATAGAGCCGCCAACCGCATCCTGAAGCTGGAAAGCGCCAATTGAGATCTGCAACATCGTCTTCCAGATCCAATCCTTAATTTCGCATGAATTGCGCGTAAGCGTTGGCGATGCCCGCAACCGGCTCATCACCGAGACCGCAGTGCGGCAATTTGTCACATTTTCAAAAGAAATCATTCTCCTTACAATTTGCCAAATATGGCTAATTATCGCGGGATAGGCGGCCGATGCCGCCAGCCATACATTTATTCTATTTCATTACATGATTAAAGGAGATTGCCGAACGTATGAAAAAATTATCATACGTTTGCACACTAATCTATGAGAATACCAAAACGGCTTGAACCACTGATTGAAGAAGGAATAATCGATAGCGTTATGTGCCAACTCATGACCGGTAAGGAAGCAATGATTTATATGGTGCGCTGTGGCAAAAAAATTCGCTGTGCAAAAGTTTATAAAGAAAGTAATAAGCGCAATTTTCTGCACCGATTTTCTTACAACGAAGAACGTAAAATTAAAAATAGCCGACGCATTCGCATCATGGAAAAGAATGGCCACGATCAACACATTCATGAAGAAGCATGGCAATCCACCGAAGTGGATATGCTATGCCGCCTGAGTGACTACGGAATACAAGTGCCTAAATTTTATAATTTCTTTGCCGGAGTTTTATTGATGGAATTGATAACCGACTCAGAAGGAAATGTCGCTTCACGCTTAAGCGATTTAATTTTGACACCGGAACAAGCGCGGAAATATCACCGCATTCTCATTAAACAAATTGTGAAGATGCTTTGCGCCGGAATCGTGCATGGCGATTTATCGCAATATAACGTACTCGTGGGTAGGCACGGTCCCGTTATTATCGACTTACCTCAAGCAATTAGTGCTGAAAATCATCACCATGCCCGCACTATCATCAAGCGCGATGTCGATAACTTGACTGCTTATTTCAGTCGATTCTATCCGGAACTTGCAAAAACCGATTATGCGAGCGAAATATGGTCATACTACCAACGCGGACAGCTGCCTCACGCCACGTTAACCGGTCATGCCAAGCAAATACAAGAAAAGTCTTACCCGGTAAATGTTGGCAATATTTTGCAAGTCATCAACGATGCGATAAGAAAAGAAGTGGCATGGCAACGGCATAAGCAAACAAAATGGGCTGGCCATTTATCACAATGTTGAGTTTGAACTGGATTACTGCCGGCATCTGTTACAACCGTTCATACCCGAAGGCATTCAGTTCTATCACCGAGCCAGCGTTCGATATGCTGTTGCGCCAGCTCCGGAAAGTCATTGAGCATCTTATCCGCGGCTGCATGCGCCGCTGCAAGAAGCTCTCTATCTTGCTCTACATCGGCAAAACGCAACATGGGTAAGCCACTTTGCCGTGACCCGAGAAATTCACCGGGGCCTCTTAACAGTAAGTCTTGACGGGCTATTTCAAAACCATCGGTATTTTCAAAAATAATTTTAAGCCGCTTGCGGGCGATGTCTGACAAAGGTTGTTGAAACATTAAAATACACACACTGGCTTCCGAACCACGTCCGACTCTTCCACGCAGTTGATGTAATTGCGATAATCCCATGCGTTCGGCATTTTCTATTACCATCAGAGAAGCGTTGGGTACGTCTACGCCCACCTCAATCACCGTGGTAGCCACTAGCAATTGCGTTTCGCCTTGTTTGAACGCATGCATCACTGCAGCTTTATCCTGTGCCGATAAACGGCCATGCACAAGACCGATATTTAAATCCGGAAAAATTTTGCATAAATTTCCATGCGTTTCCACGGCTGTTTGCAACTGCAGCGTTTCCGATTCTTCGATCAACGGACAGACCCAATAAACTTGTTTACCTTGCTCGCAAGCATGGCGTATGCGCGCGATAACCTCGTCACGGCGATTGTCAGCAACTAATTTAGTTACAATCGGCGATCGTCCGGGGGGTAATTCATCAATAATCGATACGTCGAGATCGGCAAAATAACTCATAGAAAGTGTACGCGGTATTGGTGTCGCACTCATCATGAGCTGATGCGGCACTCTATCGGTTCGCAATCCTTTCAGTCGTAAGGCTAAGCGCTGATGTACACCAAAGCGATGTTGTTCATCGATAATCACCAAACCTAATCGATTAAACGATACCTGATTTTGAAACAATGCATGTGTCCCAATAACCAACTGCACATTACCTAACGCAATGTCATCCCATACGGCTTGCTTTTGTTTCTTTTTTTGGCTACCGGATAGCGAGGCAATATTTATTCCTAACGGTTCGAACCATGTTGCAAGCTTTCGATAATGTTGCTCGGCAAGAATTTCAGTCGGTGCCATGATAGCTGCTTGGAAGTCATTCTCGATTGCTTGGAGTGCCGCCAAAGCTGCCACGATTGTCTTGCCGCTGCCGACATCACCTTGCAACAAACGTTGCATAGGATGCGCAGCGCCCAAGTCATGGCTGATTTCCGTGAATGCTTTGATTTGCGCGGCTGTCAGTTGGAATGCCAATTGCTCAAGAAATTGTTGCGTTAATTTATTAACCGGTGCAAGCATTGGCGCCGTATGGCTGCGGCGTTGCCGGTAATGCAAGCGCATCGATAGCTGCTGTGCTAACAATTCATCGAACTTGATGCGCTGCCAAGCCGCATGTGTCCGCGACTGCAATGCATCAAGCGATGCTTCGGGCGGCGGATTATGCAAATAAAACACACTGTCGCGAAAACTTATCAGACGATACTGTTTAAGTATCGTATTAGGAATAGTTTCGGTCAGTATTTGCAGGGTTTGCGTATTTGGTAAAACCTGATTGATCAATCTGGTTAAAACCTTCTGAGTGAGGCCTGCAGTGGTGGGATAAATGGGCGTCATGGTTGTGGCGAGAGATTCATCTTCACGTACGATACGGCATTTAGGATGCACCATTTCCGCACCAAAAAATCCATTACGAATTTCTCCCACTAATCGTACACGCTTGCCTACTGCGTAAGCTTTTATTTGGCCGGAATAGAAATTCACAAGGCGCATCACCAAGCTACCGCTACCGTCTTCTATTCGGCAAACCAATTGCCGCCTTGGGCGGGTAATCACTTCAGTATGCCGGATGACACCTTCAACTTGAACCATTTGGCCCGGTAATGCATCGGCAATTGCAAAAAGATGCGTTTCGTCTTCGTAACGAATCGGTAAGTGCAATAGCAAATCCAATTCGGTACGGATACCGAGCCGGAATAATTTCTCCCGCACTGCGGTAGTAATGATCATGGCACGCTGAAATAACCCCGCATTCACCCATTAACAGAACTACTATGCATCACACCACCATGACTGCATCCATTTCCACCAGTGCGCCGCGCGGCAGCGCACTGACACCGATTGCGGCACGAGCAGGATAGGGTTCACTGAAATGACTCGCCATAATTTCGTTAACCAAAGCAAAATTATTGAGATCGGTTAAAAATATATTCAATTTGACAATATCGTTTAAGCTGCCCCCGCTTGCTTTTGCCACGGCCTTCAAATTAGAAAATACCTGCTGAATCTGTGCTTCAATGCCATCAACCATTTGCATGTTTATGGGATCCAATCCGATTTGCCCCGATAAATAAACAGTATTGCCTCCGCTCGTGCGAATTGCCTGAGAATAGGTGCCAATTGCTTGCGGGGCATCTGCCGTATGAATTATTTGCTTTGTCATTTTTTCTCCTAATGAATTTACTCAATATTTTTTGTTCGCTATAGTTAGCATCCGTGAACATTTTCTTCAATCTGCTACGATGCAATGATGCAATGAACTGCGGTGCAATTCAATCAAACACGCACTCTAAAAACTTTTACTAACCTTCTCACGTAATGCAAAAACTGATCATTCAAGGCGGTACACCACTCATCGGCGAAGCTGTCATCTCAGGAGCAAAAAATGCGGCATTGCCGGTTTTATGCGCCGCGCTCCTGTCCAAAGAATCTTTAGAAGTAAATAACGTTCCAGCGCTTCAGGACATAACCACCATGTTGTCTCTGCTCAAGCAAATGGGCACAGATATTACAACAGATAATTCATCTCAGGTGATCTTATCCGCTGCAGATCTGACCCATCTTGTTGCACCTTATGAAATGGTTAAGACCATGCGTGCTGCAATTCTGGTACTGGGTCCTCTCCTCGCTCGCGCTGGTGAAGCCAACATTTCATTACCCGGCGGATGCGCGATCGGGCTGCGTCCAGTCGATCAACATATCAAGGGTCTGCAAGCAATGGGAGCAGTAATTAACATCAAGCACGGCTATATCCATGCTGCTGCAAAGAAGCTGCACGGTGCGCGTATCGTATTTGATATCGTTACAGTAACCGGAACGGAAAATCTGATGATGGCGGCGACCCTGGCGCAAGGCACGACAATCCTTGAAAACGCTGCCCGGGAACCGGAAATCGTTGACCTTGCCAATTGCTTGAATGCAATGGGCGCAAAAATCCACGGCGCCGGATCCGATATCATAGTAATCGAGGGGGTACCGTCTCTGCACGGCGCAAAACATACCGTCATGCCGGACCGGATCGAAACGGGTACATTTTTAGTCGCTGCCGCGGCGACAGGTGGCAAAATCTATCTGAGAGAAACTGGCGTTAATTTACTCGATGCCGTGTTAGACAAACTGTCCGAAGCGGGTGCGGAGATTCACACCGATAAGAATTGGATTTATTTGAAAATGCATGCCAAACCTAAATCTGTCAATGTACGTACCGCTCCCTATCCGGCTTTTCCTACCGACATGCAAGCACAATTCATGGCGTTGAATTGTATTGCCAATGGTACCGCGATTATCACCGAAACGATTTTCGAAAATAGACTGATGCATGTGCAGGAATTAAAACGCATGAATGCCAACATCGAAGTAGAAGGTAATGCCGCAATTATTCATGGCGCACAATTGGATGGCGCTCACGTTATGGCGACTGACCTGCGGGCTTCAGCCAGCCTTGTAATTGCCGGTCTAGTTGCCCAAGGTGAAACAATCATCGACCGCATTTATCATCTCGATCGCGGTTATGAACATTTAGAAAGAAAATTATCCGCTTTGGGTGCTCAAATCAAGCGTATCGACTAAGCAATAAAAAAGGCCTTTGATTTTTCAAAGGCCTTGGATAAACCAGCAATAACTTGCCAGAGTGCTTTGCTTATAACTTCGCTTGATTGTAACTGACCACAACTGTAGCGATTTTTTTGTTCAATCCCATCACTGGTATCACTAGAATTTTTTTACCTTCCACATCGGATTTAACGGATATCTTTTGCAAATTTAAGATTTCTTTGGGATAGAGCTCGGCCGCTTTTGCTTCTTCAAGCCGCTTATCGGTTGAGACCAGCAACTGCCCCTCTTCACTAATCAGTACCACTCTTTCGGTATCTCTCATCTTTACAATTTCACTCAGGTACTGATCAATTTGATCGAGGTTGTTCCGAATTAACTCGCCACGCACTGCCCATGATAAAACTTGACCAAAACGTTCCTCTTCTTTGGCATATTGTTGATCGGCATACTCTCTGGCCTGCTGTGTAAGTAAAACACGTTCATGCTCAAGTTTTTTGGCCATGTTTGCTTCAACCTTGCCAACCGCAATGGATTTCCACGCAAAGATCACTACGATCAGTCCGACAAGCACCGCAATATATTTTGTAGGTACTTGTGCTGGAATTTTATCCAGCCATTCAAATTTGGTATCAAATAATGAAAAAAAACTATCGGTTCTAGATTGCTCATTTTGATTCTGCTGGTTTCGATCCGCCATAGATAACTCCTTGTGTAGATGATATAACTGAGGAAAGCCGAATTATCCACTAAACATTAACGAAGTAAAAGTAAAACCTAGCAATTAAAATGCCTGATTGTTGTTTTACAGTTGAAATCTAGATATAACATTTAATATAACTGACCTCAGTTCCGCTCATCATCGGTAACGAGGTTACAGATGATAAAAATTCGTTTCAACCTACATTTGGTCTGTCATTCTGTTTATAATCCCCTTCTCTTTAACCAAAAAAAGAAAAAATAACAATAAGATGGATGACTCACCTTTAGAACAAAATAAACAACAAGAAACTTGGTCGGGACGCTTCAACGAGCCTGTTTCAGAATTGGTACAACGCTATACCGCATCGATCGGTTTTGATCAGCGCCTGGCGGAGTATGATATTCAAGGGTCGCTTGCACACGCCCAAATGCTTGCAACTCAAGGAATTATCAGTACCGAAGATTTTACCGCCATAAAACAAGGATTGAGTCAGATTCGCAATGAAATTCTGAACCACCAGTTTACCTGGTCGCAGCAACTCGAGGATGTTCATTTAAATATCGAGAAACGTTTAACCGTGATAATCGGCGACGCCGGTAAGCGATTACATACCGGACGCTCACGCAATGACCAGGTAGCCACAGATATTCGCTTATTTTTACGTGCTTCAATTGATGACATTGTCGGCTTGATCAAAGCCATGCAACAAGCTCTGCTGAATTTGGCGCAACGGCATATTCACACAGTCATGCCTGGTTTTACCCATTTGCAAGTAGCGCAGCCGATATCTTTTGGTCATCACCTGATGGCTTATTATGAAATGTTAAAACGCGATGTCGAGCGATTAATAGACTGCCGCAAGCGAGTAAACCAACTTCCTCTAGGTGCGGCCGCACTTGCAGGCACCAGTTATCCGATTAATCGTGAACTGGTCGCTCAATTACTTAACTTTGAAGGCGTCTGCAAGAACTCACTGGATGCAGTATCCGATAGGGATTTTGCCATTGAATTCTGTGCCTGTGCGTCTGTAATCATGACACATTTATCGCGTATGTCGGAGGAATTCATTATATGGATGAATCCATTATTCGGCTTTATTCAACTGGCCGACCGATTTTGCACCGGTTCCTCTATCATGCCGCAAAAAAAGAACCCTGATGTTCCCGAACTGGTTCGCGGCAAAACCGGCCGCATTAACGGCCATCTGGTTGCATTGCTGACATTGATGAAGGCGCAACCGCTTGCATATAACAAAGACAACCAAGAAGACAAAGAGCCATTATTTGATACCGTTGATACTTTAACGGATACGCTCCGAATTTACGCCGATATGCTCACGGGCATACAGGTAAATCAAGATGCCATGCGACAATCGGCATTACGTGGTTATGCCACGGCTACCGATTTGGCGGATTATCTGGTTAAGAAAGGCATTCCTTTCCGCGATGCCCATGAAATGGTTGCCAAAACGGTACAGTATGCCGAACAAAAGGGCTGCGATCTCAATGACTTAGAACTAAATGAGTTACAGCAATTTTCGTCAAGTATTGAATCCGATATTTTCATCCATTTAACGCTACAAGGTTCGATGGAGAGCCGTAATCATACGGGCGCAACCGCTCCATGCCAGGTTCAAAGAGCCATTGATGAAGCACGGCAATGGCTAGCAGGAATTAGTTAGCGCTTATTTGGAATCATCGATTCAACTCGACTCGCTCATTCGGTAAACTTTCGAGATCACGATCTGCAGCAAACTTTTAATGAAATCTATCCTTGCCGCCCAACTTACGGCGGCAAGGTGATATGTTTACTTAGAAAATCATTGCGTCGATAAAATTGCCCGACCGTTAATTTGTTGAGGCAATCTCGAATTATTTGAGTAAAAACCTTTAAGCTGCTCAAGTTGTGAAGCGGAGATCGTAATGGTCTCTGGCAGCAGATACCACTGTACGCCCTCGCTACACGGCGGAGTAGTTAAAGAACCTGCAAAGGTATAAAAATCTAAATTTTGAAAATCAAGTTCGGGTAGTAATGAAGCCGGATCAATCTGTATGCCACTGTCAGCATTCTGCGCCCCTTCTTGAGCAGGCATGTTGTCCAAAATAGTTTGGAACGTTGCATTGGCTTCTCCCACATCCATAGCGGCAGCGAGCACAATGATCCTTCCATCATCGTTGATATGGACAAAATGCAGCTCGGCTGGAAACTGCTTATTTCCCACTACATGCTCACTCGGTTCATGAAAATGGTATTGGATCAATGGAAAAGATTCTTCGCCAATTTTCAATGCACCGGTATAACCGACAGAAGTATTGACTTGAATGCCGTGACCGCTATTAAAAAAAGCAGACGTGTCAGCCGGATAGGAAATAGCTAAGTTATTTAGACTTTTCGCATTATTTAATTGCGCTGCAGCCAGATCAATGGGAGATTGATGCTTGCCTACACCACATTCAGCAAAGGGATAGCGCAGTGGTATCTCTTGAGAAGTGTCTTCAATTGCCCACCAGGTTGATTGCTCACCATGGTCCCAATGGGGTTGGGCGGAAAAAGCAATCGTCGCGTAACTGATCAAAATTACAGAAGCCAAATTTCTTACTTTTCTAGTTTGCATAATGAGTAACTCCGATTACAGATAATAATTTAATCAGCAAGGGTTATTTCTACAGTAATCAATCATTGATGGTTTTGGTCCGGTGTTGTGTTCCTGGGTAGCTTGAGAATCCTTATTTTTAGTGGATGAATCCGAATTCGGTTGTTGCTTCTGCTGACTGGGACTGGATGATGAATGGGTTTGCTGATTGGGTTCGAGTAAAGGTCTGGATTTATTGCTCCCGGATTCAGCGAAACAGGATACGCTCATACTTAGTGCAATAATCAACAATATTTTTTCAAGCATAACTTCCCTCCTTTATAAAAAATTTCAACCACATTGTGTTCAATACGACAAGCAAAATATCACGATAAAAACTAATAAAATATAAGTGGAAACACTTACTAAATGAAATATAAGCTGATTTGAAATAGGAATCGCGTACAGAAAATGAGAAATTGGTTAAAAGCAATAAAATAAATCGTTATTAATAAAATTGAAGTGAAATTTTCTCAATTAAGCAATTTTCTCGAGATATTCGATCGTTAATCCAGAGATTTTCGGTACCCCGATATTCATCTGTACTGGGTAGGTTTCAATCCGGCCAGTACGCACATAACCTCTACGTTCATAAAATGCTATGAGTTCTTGCCGTTGGGAAACTACAAACATCATAAATTTACGTACATGCATAGTTTCCATCGCGAAAATTTCGGTTTGCGCCAACACATACTTTCCAAGCCCTTTGCCTTGAAAGCTTGGGTGGACTGAAAAAAACCCGATGTATGCATATTCCTGCTTCTTTGCAACGTAGATGCAAGACGTCAATAACTGCGCTTGGGAAGTGATAAAGAAATACGCATCGGGATTCATGAACGCCGTTTGTATTTCATTGCGACCGGTTCTGTCACCACCGATAATTTGCGTCTCTGTGGTCCACCCGCTGTTACCTCGATAGGTGAGATTAACCAAATCAGCAATAGCTTGTGCTTGACCATAAACCGCTTTTTTGAAACCGACGCATGATAAATTCATAACCTTGCTCATGCCTCTACGCGATAGATTACAGAATGCCCAATGTCGGATTTTTAGTTAAAGCAACCAAAACGATATAAATAAATACACATTGTGCCGCAAACCAGGCGATAATTTTAATACGCCGGGTTTTTCCAAATCGCAGAGCTATCATGCCAAGGCCAATATATATCAACAAACCGGTTATCTTGGCAGTGAGCCATGAATGCGTCAACGGATCCTGCTGAATAATGAATGCAAGCGTGATTGCGCTAACCAGTAGAATGGTATCCACAACATGTGGCAGAATTTTCACCCATCTCTGATGCAAATTTTCTGATTTTTGCATGTACCAGATGCCACGTAAAAAGAACAGCATATAACTCACAATCACGCTACCGACATGAATCATTTTTAACAGCGCGTAACTCATATATATGCCTCTATGTGAATATCCAACCGTGACTGCCTGCTACGGCACCGGCAATCGTAATTAAGCTTAATATCAATAATAGCCGGTGTTTTCGTTGAATTGCGATAAACACTTCCGAAGAAATTTCCTGCTGGGAAGTTTCTGTAACTTGCCGATTTCTGCTACGGGGTTCCATGATAAACAGCATGATGGTAAATAGTAGCCAAATTAGGACCATGGCATGCATCCACCAATATTGCCATTGCACAAAGCGATGCCAGGCATCCAGTATGTACACCATGTAAAATCCTGATATACCTACCAATAACGTCGAAAATCTTGCTTGTGCAGCAAACCGCCGCCTGAATTGACCAAAAAAAACCAGTGCTTCTGCCGCTGAAGGCATCCTCGCCAAGAGAGGAAGAAGCACCATGGTCACCATCGCTACGCCGCCGATCCAGAGGATTACTCCCAGCACATGTACCACTCTGGCCAGTACAAATTCATCCATAAATTTACTGATGCGTTTTAAAGAATTGTTGAAATGACATCAACCGGTAAAACAAAGTACCGGCGGATAAATCCTTAAGTAGTTTCGGTCCCGGAAGCCCATGCTTCGGCTTCGTCATAATCACCGAAAACAACGACGTTTGCATTGGCAAAGAGATCAAATACCCAAGTACCCCAGGTTTGCCACTCATCATCGGTCACAACGGCAACACGATCAAATTCATTGCCGTGCTGACGTATAAACTTTATCTCCTCCCATGCAACATCAAGCGTGTAATCAAGCATGTCGCGCCAATCAAATAATAGATTCGCTTTACCGTCAAAGTGTTGTTGATTGAGCACTTGCTGCTCAAATTCTTTATAGTCGGTTAATGTAAATTCACCAATGACTGCAACGATAATTAAGTTATTTTTTTTCTGAATAGTAATCATGGTTTCACCTCGAATGATAATAAATTTATCCTAGGCAACTTAGCTCAAACATACAAATTTTACTGAAAGATAATCTACCAGATTATTTTTGCGTAGTCGTAGTGGTTGAAATCAGTTTAAAACTTAACACACCACTCACTGACCCGCCTAGAATAATCAGACCTACACCCAACCATGCAAGAGGTGATAATACCTCATTCCACAACACAATGCCCCAAAGACTTGAAAACAATATTGTCGTGTAGCCTAGCGCCGTTACCACTAATGTGACACCTTGATGATAAGCGCGCGTCATGGCCAACTGCGCCAATGTTGCGGTCATACCAATACTCATCAGCAATAAGAAACCCTGCCAGGTAATTGGACTGAAAGTTGTAAACAGCAACAACACACCGGTAATCAGAGTGCTAATCAAAGTAAAATAAAAAACCACGTGCCATTCCGATTCGCCCAAATTGCCCAATTGCTTAACATTTATGTAGGCCATTGCTGCAAAAAACCCAGACGCGACACCCATAGTGCTTGCGATCCAATGGTCTTCCGGCAAGGCCGGCCGCAACAGAAGAAGAACGCCGGAAAATCCTAACGCAATGGCGAAAATTAGCGGCCAATGTATATGTTCTTTGAGAATTAACGTAGAAAACAATGTTACAAAAAGCGGCCAAGTATAATTCAGCGAAATAGCCGTCGCCAAGGGCAATTGCGTCAGGCAATAGAAAAACATCAGCAGACTGATTAAACCGGTAATCCCGCGCCAACAATGCATGCGCCAATGCACTGTACGCACCGATAAACGGTAGTAGCGGAGAATCATATAAGTTATCCAAACACCAAACAGGGAGCGATAAAATACCAATTCAGTGCTTGAAAAATGTGCAGCGCCAAGTTTGACAAGCACCCCCATGCTCGCAAACAAAAAAGCTGCCACCAGCATCCACATCGAACGCACGGTCTGTGTTCCTCTCTAATTTAGTTTCTACCTGACATTCAGAGAAAAGGAGAAATTTCCCGCCGCAGGAATCGGTGAAAATGTTCCATTCCAGCTTCCAAAGGCATCTGATAGGGTCCTGTTTCACTGATACCCTGGGTATACAAAGCCCGGCGACCAGCGGTCATTAATCGACAAATTTCCTCATCTTCGCGTGCAGTTTCTTTATAAGCAGCCTGCTCTGCCGCTACAAAATCACGCTCAAACAATGCAATGTCTTCCGGGTAATAAAATTCAATGATATTGGTACAATTTTCGACACCGGTCGGTATTATCGTGCTGATAACCAGCGTATAGGGATACCATTCCAGCATGATATTTGGAAAATACAATAGCCAAATCGCACCGTGCGGCGGCATTGCACCTTGCGTTTGTTGCAGTACTTGCTCGTGCCACTTGGCATATACAACGCTTCCCGATTTTTGCAAGCGCGTATTATTAATTGCTACCGTCTGTGCGCTGTACCAATCGCCAAACTCCCAATCAAGTTTGTTTGTATCAACAAATTTCCCTAAACCCGGGTGAAACGGATCGACGTGATAGTCTTCCAAATAAACTTCAATAAATGTCTTCCAGTTACACTCATAGTGGTCAATTTGTATACGATCCAGCAAGTAGCCAGAAAAATCCAAATCTCTTTGTATCTTCATACTCAAATTTGACAAATCCTGGGAAACCTTGCGCTTGCCAGCAAAAAGCAAACCATTCCAATTTTGCATTAAAGTCTTGTCAAGATTTAAGCAAGGATTTTGATCAAAGTGGGGCGCACCCAGTAATTTGCCATCGAGCGCATAAGTCCAGCGATGAATCGGACAAACGATGCTTTTGATATTACTTCTGCCCTGCAATAACAGGGCTTGCCTGTGACGACAAACATTGGAAAGCAATTCAACGCCTTGTTTGTTATGCACCAAAACTTTGGCATTATTCATAGATTCCGGTACATAATAATCCCCAATATTTGGTACCATGGCCTCGTGACCCACATAACCTGGTCCTTGTTCGAACAGGATACGTTTTTCAATCTCAAGAATTTTTGGATCCAGGTACCAGTCAACGGGGAGTTGCACTGACATCTCTGTCAGTTTTGAGATCTCAGCCATGTTTGACATATCAATACCTTATACCTCCCAGAAAAATAGTGGAAAAAATATATAAAAAGACAAAACCTTAAAATCGGTATGAAAAAAATGAAAAATTGATTGCTTAGCTATAATAACAATCTTGGTAGTAAAATATGAATACCTGGTGACATACACAAGAACATTACTATAACTTTAACAAATTGAATTACTTAACTTAATCGAAAGAGAGCATCTTAATGAAATTCATACCTCAGCTTAGAAAAAATTCATGGATACATCTGTTATCTGCCGCATTCATTATAAGTTTACCCGCATGCGACAGCGGCGGCGAGAAAAATATTGGCAGCTCATCATCCTCTTCCTCAGCAGTTACAACAAAAAAAAATCTACCAACTGGTTCCGCAACCGGCATTCTTGTTGACTCTCCTGTTTCCGGGGTTTCCTATGCAGCCTCTTCCGGAAAAACCGGAGTAACCAATGAACAAGGTCAATTTAATTTCAATTATGGCGACAAGATCGAATTTAAACTGGGAAATTTGACACTCGGCAATATCCAGGGTTCACAAATTGTGACGCCAATTGAATTGGCCGGGGAGAGCGACAATAAGTTGCAGAATTTACTCGTTCTGCTGCAATCTTTGGATTCTGACAGCGATCCAACTAACGGTATTTCCATTTCCAGCGAAACAGCCGCTGCCATCAAGGGGTCGATCAACTTAGACAGTAACCCAGAAACATTTGCCGAATCAGCAAACCTGAAAACTATCATGGAAACTAGTGGCATTGAAGGAAACATCAGGACACCGGAAGAAGCCCGTACACATTTTCTTTCTCAGGGCGTCGCATTGCTTAGCGCACAGATCTGGGTCAATTATACTAATCAAACAGCCAGCGTACTAAGAGTAGCTGCAGATAGCAGCGGCGAATATTTGCATGGTGAAGCAAGACCGGACGATTCCTGTGATGAAAATCGCGTATGCGGAGGAAAGACTGTCTTTCAAGCAGGTGTTGAATACGGTGTCGCCAACGCAGTTGATTTTGACAATCGTGGATTTAAGCTGGTAGGAACACCTGATGTAGATACCAATTTGAAAGCTGGTCTCTCAAATCCAGGACCGACCCGGCGGGTGCGTACGGATGGCTTTGAATTGATCAATTCCGATATTGTCACCGTACAAAGAGAACGCGAGAAAACTAGTGTATTTGGCGAATTATTCCATATCGCCAAACCGATTCAATTAAGCGATGAAAATGAAGTTGCCGAGAAAGAAGTCAAAGAGGCGCGCTATTCAAAAATCGACAATGATGCCAATGGTATCATCGGCGCATGGGCGTACGATAGCGATGCTATTAATACACAAACACTGGTTTTCTTTCCAAACGGTAAATTCATGATGGTCGATCCAAATGGTGCGACACAACGCGAAGATCAGGCAAAATGCAGCAAGCCAGGTATTGAATTTGCATCTTATAACTATGACAAAAACGCTGGAAAATTGAACCTGTCAAGCTACACCTACAACACGAATGGATGCGCCGGTTTTTCTGATGTAGACGGTAGCATAGGCTTTTCAATCAATACTGATGGAAATACCGCCAAACTGGACAAACCGGGTGAGCAATCCGTTACCGTTTATCGTGTTTCCAAATAACGCTGAACCGGTACCTTTATGTTGCTTACCGGAAACCGCTTAATTTCCGGTAAGCAGCTCTCCCTGGTAATATCAAAACAGGATTCGACCACCCTCTTCTACATTAACTATGCCGATTATCCGTGTCGCATTGAATATCCCGGTCGACACACTATTTGATTATCAAAGCGATGATGCCAGTGAACGTGATATCGGTTTTCGGGTATGCGTACCTTTCGGTAAAAAGCAAGTCACCGGCATCATTTTTGCCGTAACCACTGCAACGCAAATTTCTCCAGAGAAACTTAAATCAGCTTATTGTATTTTTCGAGAAATCAAGCCATTATCATCTACACTATTAGATCTGTTTTTGTTTTGCAGCCACTACTACCATCATCCGCTCGGCATGGTTACCATCAACAGCTTACCCGCCAGATTACGTAACAACAAACCTGTTAATCTCAAACTATCTCAAAGCGTGCAGCAATATAGCCTCACTCCAATTGGAAGGCAGCTCGATTTAGGCAGCATTCCGGTGCGCCAGCGTATAGCCCGCCGCTTGCTGATTGAATTTCAACAAGCAACGGTATTGACCGGTCACCAAATCAAGCAAATTTCCCCGCGATCTCACAAAATCTTAGAACAGTGGCAACAATTGGGATGGCTTACAGTCACCCCCGTAGTTAACGCCGTATCCATGGCATTAGCGTCATCGCATAAATCCACCGCATCACCCTTGCTGACAGCCGAGCAAGAGGCGGCTGTTAATACTATCAAAGCCCAACTCAAGCAATTTGACACCTGGTTGCTACAAGGCGTCACCGGTAGCGGCAAAACGGAGGTTTATCTCAATGTCATTGCCGCAGTAATGAGCTACCAGAAACAGGCATTAATACTTGTGCCTGAAATTAGCTTGACACCACAACTGGAAAGTATTTTCCGCACACGCTTTCCCGATGCTTCTTTAGTGAGTTTACATAGCGGCCTTAACGATACCGAGAGATTACTGGGCTGGTTGCAAGCACAGCGGGGAGAAGCTCAAATTATTCTGGGCACACGTCTTGCCGTTTTTACACCGCTACCTAACCTTGGATTAATCATTGTTGATGAAGAGCACGACAGTTCATTCAAACAACAGGATGGATTGCGCTACTCCGCGCGCGATCTGGCTATTTTTCGCGCCAGACAGATGAATATTCCAGTAATATTGGGTTCTGCAACGCCATCATTGGAAAGTTACTACAATGCGCTCAGTGGTCGCTACCGCAGTGTGCGTTTACAATCGCGCGCCATCAAAAACGCGGAACTGCCGACAATTCAGTGCATTGATGTTCGTCGTCATAAAACTCAGGAGGGATTTTCCGAGTCCCTTATCAAAGCTATACAACACTGCCTGGATGAAAAACACCAGAGCCTTGTGTTCATTAACCGGCGAGGCTACGCACCGGTGCTGTTATGTAAATCGTGTGGATGGACGGCAATTTGCCAGCGCTGCTCCAGTCGCCTAGTGGTCCACTTACGTGCTAAAAAATTATGCTGCCACCACTGCGGCTATGAAGGACAATTTCCAGGTAGCTGCTTGCACTGCGGCAACCAAGACATTGTTCCCTTCGGCCAAGGCACACAACGCGTGGAGGAGTCTTTAGCGCATTATTTCCCAGATGCAAGAATTTTACGTATCGACCGTGACAGCACGCGTCGCAAGCATGCATGGCAAGAAATACTGCAAGCTGTTCACAAACAACAAGTCGACATCTTGGTTGGCACGCAATTGCTTGCCAAAGGACATGATTTCCCTAATTTGTCTGTAGTTGCCATCCTTAATGCCGACAATTCATTGTACAGTACAGATTTTCGCGCTACTGAGCGCCTGTTTGCACAATTGATACAAGTCTCGGGACGCGCTGGACGCGCCCATGTCAATGGACACGTATTCATACAAACAGAATTTCCTGACCATCCTTTATACCGGGCCTTGCAAGCGCACGATTATGATGGGTGGGCGCAAAATCTTTTAACTGAAAGAAAAATAGCCGCTTTTCCGCCCTTTGTTTATCAAGCATTACTATGCGCCGAAGCACATGACCGGCAGCTAACACTGGATTTTCTAACTCAAGCAGCTAAATTTGCAACGCCAACCAAGGGCATCACATTATTTGATCCCGTTCCAGCACAAATGCCGCGCTTGAAAGGATTTGAACGCGCCCACTTACTTATACAATCCGCATCCCGCAAACATTTACAGGCATTTCTTAGCAGCTGGTGCAGACAAATCAACACGTTGCAAAATCAAAAAGTTCGTTGGATTTTAGATGTCGATCCGCTTGAATTCTAATCTTAGCAACTTAGCCGAAGGAAAATGGGATGATAAAATTCGAAGCACATGCTGACAACGGATAGTTTGAAACCGATTCGGTGCACTATCATTATTGCAGTGACGCTTTTCCAAGTACTTCGTATTGATCAGAAATGCAAGCCGCTAAATGAATTGACGCAATAGAGATTGTTATACAAATTGCTTTTTTTTAAATTGGCATTGCACGTCAGTTTGTTTTCCGGGTGGGTCAACTTAGGTATTGTTTGTAATGGAAGCGGGATCTGCAATATATCAACAATCGCTTTCGAGCGAAGTGCCTTTTGGTCTAAAATGGGCAGTCCGGTAGCATGAATTATTTTCGCTGCCACCGATGACGAAGCCGTAAGCTGACCACAAATTGCAGCAAGCGGTAATTTTTTGCGCTTTAAAAGTTCTGCACCAAATAATGCATCGATCGCATCACTTGCGGTGAGAATCATACTATCAACGGTTTTTGCAAGCACTCTAGAACTAACCAAAGCAACTGCCTCAGGTTGCGACAAGTCTTGGGCAATTTCAATAACAATAGTATCGAGCCTCGCTACGCTTAGATGTGTAATAAGTGTCCCGATAATGTTATCAATTTGATCGGATGAAATACGATAAGTCGATGAAAAGCCGGCATGGGTAAAATCTAATGTTAGTTTCGATCCTGCATTTACCATCAACCAGGTGTCGCGCCGTGATATCACGCCAGTTAATTTTGCAGTCCCTACAATATAGCCGGCATATGTCAAGCCACGAATCAAAGCTTCGGTCGTAGTTGCTTGAGCAGCATTTTCTGGATTACCAATGACTCCAATCGTGTAGGGGTGAGGAAACAAACTCATTAATTTCGGTAGCGCAAAGTCTTTAAGATTAATTCGCCGTTTATTACTATCTGCTAGTAAACCAATAGGCTCAATCACGGTAGATGCATCTGCATCGATATGATGATAGTTTACATAGGCTGCAACACCGCTCGCGGAAACTAAATGACATGGTGCCAAATCGGCAGGAATCTGTGCTTCAATCTGATTGATAATATGAAGATTGCCATAGCACACAATGAGCTCATCACCTGCGTGCAGCAAAGACTTGTCTCCATTAGCCAGTTCTAATGCCTTATATTGACCAATCTTCAGAACCTTAACCAGCACCATATCACCGGTATTCGGAATAATGTTTTTTCCATCCAACAAAGTAGTTACGGACTCGAGCTGTAGATGGCGTGGTGTAAAAGCTAACTTTGCTTTTAACAATCGCTCCTGAGTGATAATTGAAATGTTCATTCTGTTCCTTTTGTTTTAGTAATTTTTAGAACAAAGTTATCAATTAATTTTCTGATATTTGTTTTGCAATAGCAGGTCTACGAGAAACAACTTATGCTGTTACAGCATAGTCTTAAATAGACACACAATGCATTTTATATTCATAAACAATATATTAATTCCTCTTATTGACTTGAACCGATTCACTGACAAATTGTTCTCTATAACCGTACTGGGTTAATTCTCTCAATACTCTAAAAGGTTCAATAAAAAAATAAATATAATATTTTCATTTTCTTACAAGGAGTTAAATTGATTCTAGAAAATTAACTCCATTAGTTGACTAAATCAATCGGGTATTGTATAGTTGACTAAATCAATCGGGTATTTGAGTGAACCATCTTTCTAACCAGTATTAATATTTTTCAAGAGGAAACAAATTATGCGATTAACCACAAAAGGAAGATTTGCAGTAACAGCACTACTTGATCTTGCTATGCAGCAAAGCAGCAACCCGGTAACGTTGGCGGATATCAGCCAACGCCAGAAAATTTCTCTATCTTATCTAGAACAATTATTTGCCAAGCTACGTCAATCCAAGCTTGTGGATAGCGTACGCGGACCAGGTGGCGGATACTGCCTTGCTAAGGACTTGGATAAAGTATCGATTGCTGACATCATCCTTGCGGTGGACGAACCAATTGACGCAACACAGTGCGGTGGCAAAGAGAACTGCCATAACGATGGAAAATGCATGACCCACGATTTATGGGCAAAATTAAATGAACTAATATTTGAGTATCTCGGTGGCGTCACGCTAAAAGAGCTGGTTGATAATCAGATCAACCATCAGCAAAACGAAATTGTTCCATTGATCGATATGCGTGAACCCAAAGCTGCATATAATGTTCAAGCTCACATTTAGTAAAAATTTATTGATCATTTCCTTGACACCTCATCCCGAACAATTTCACTGGAAGCGTTGTCAAATTAACATGATGATATTTTGAAAATACTTTTAACAAATAAGTACTGTATAAGTTATAGCTATGCCAATCACTTTAACTGAAAAAGCTGCCAAACATATCCAACAACAGTTTGCGAAGCGCGGTAAAGGAGTTGCTCTACGGGTAGGCGTTACGAAATCAGGTTGCTCCGGTTTTTCTTATACTTTTGATTACGCAGACGAGATTGATTCTACTGATCAAATTTTCGAATCCCACGAAACCAAGATCGTTGTGGATACAATTAGCTTACCAATCGTGAATGGGTCAGAAATTGATTTTACCAAAGAAGGGTTAAATAGTTTTTTTAAACTCAATAATCCTAATGTAGATAACACTTGCGGTTGCGGGGATAGTTTTAGCATCAAAGAATCTGTTAAAGTTTAATAACTAAAGCAACATCATCGCACACACAATATAAATAATAAAAATAGTTTGGTTTGAAAGATATTTTCAAATAAATACTTCAAGCTAAGAATATTATATAAAAAGAGGAATAAACCAAATGAGCGCAGCATTGCACAGTCTGGTTAATCAACCGTACAAACATGGCTTCGTTACAGAAATTGAGTCTGACATTGCACCGAAAGGACTCAATGAAGATATTATTCGATTGATTTCAGCCAAGAAAAATGAACCTGAATGGTTACTGTCATTTCGTCTTAAAGCTTATCAAAAATGGCTCACGATGACCGAACCGACATGGCAGAATGTTCATTATCCAAAAATCGATTTTCAGGCAATCAGCTATTACTCAGCACCCAAACCAAAGAAGAAATTGGCCAGTATGGATGAAGTCGACCCTGAATTATTGCGCACGTTTGAAAAACTTGGTGTTCCCATGCATGAACGCGCGGCACTAGCTGGTGTTGCGGTCGACGTGATATTCGATAGCGTTTCTGTAACGACTACGTATAAAGAAAAACTAGCAGAAGTAGGTATTATTTTCTGTTCCATTTCGGAAGCAGTGCAAACTCATCCGGATTTGATTCAGAAATACCTTGGGACAGTTGTGCCAGTTGGCGATAACTTTTTCGCAGCCTTAAATTCCGCAGTATTTACCGATGGATCTTTTTGCTTTATTCCGAAAGGCGTGAAATGCCCAATGGACTTATCGACTTACTTCCGCATTAACACCGAAGGTTCCGGCCAATTTGAAAGAACATTGATCATCGCCGAAGAAGGCGCATCGGTTTCTTATCTGGAAGGATGCACTGCACCGAGATTTGACACCAATCAATTACATGCAGCAGTGGTTGAATTGATCGCACTGGATAATGCAGATATCAAATACTCAACAGTACAGAATTGGTACGCAGGTGATGAAAATGGCATAGGCGGCATATACAATTTTGTTACCAAACGTGGACTGGCTAAAGGCGTTAACTCCCGAATTTCCTGGACACAAGTTGAAACCGGTTCTGCAATTACTTGGAAATATCCCTCATGCATTTTGCGCGGCGATAATTCGGTCGGCGAATTTTATTCTGTGGCTGTTACGAATAATTTTCAGCAGGCAGACACGGGCACAAAAATGATTCATCTGGGAAAAAATACGCGCAGCACCATTGTCAGCAAAGGTATTTCTGCGGGGCATTCAAATAGCAGCTACCGTGGCCTTGTACGTATCGCTCCGACAGCAGAAGGCGCGCGCAATTATTCGCAATGCGATTCCATGTTGATTGGCGATCAATGCGGCGCACACACATTTCCTTATATTCAAGTGCACAATAACAGTGCGAAAGTCGAGCATGAAGCTTCTACTTCCAAGATCGGCGAAGACCAGCTTTTTTATTTTTCGCAGCGCGGCATTAACGCAGAAGAGGCCGTTTCGATGATTATCAATGGGTTTTGCAAAGATGTGTTTCAACAATTACCGATGGAATTTGCTGTCGAAGCTACGAAACTTCTGAGCTTCAAATTGGAGGGAACTGTCGGATGATTATTGAAAACAGTCCTATTATTCTTTCCGTCCAAGGATTGCACGCCAGTATTAACGGTACAGAAATTTTGAAGGGTATTGATCTCACTGTTAAAAGTGGCGAAATACATGCCATTATGGGTTTAAATGGATCGGGCAAAAGCACTTTGGCCAAAGTACTCGCCGGTCACTCCGCTTATGAAGTCACTGCTGGATCTGTTCGATTCGAAGACAAAAATTTGCTGGAATTGCCCCCTGAAGAGCGTGCCCAAGCTGGATTGTTTCTTGCTTTTCAGTATCCCATAGAAATCCCCGGTGTTGCTAATACGCAGTTTCTACGGCTTGCCTACAATACAGTACAAACACAACGCGGCAAGGAAGAACTTGATCCGCTGGAATTTGACGATTTTGTACGTGAGAAAATGAAATTGTTGGACATGAAGCCGGATTTCCTAGATCGAAGCGTCAATGAAGGTTTTTCAGGTGGTGAAAAAAAGCGTAATGAAATTTTACAGATGGCATTACTGGAACCCAAATTGAGTATTCTGGATGAAACAGACTCAGGATTGGATATCGACGCACTGAAAATTGTCGCCAATGGGGTTAATCGAATTGCCAATAAAGACAATGCAATTGTCCTAGTGACCCACTATCAACGGCTGCTGGATTATATCGTGCCTGATTATGTGCACATCATGCAGGCAGGCCGCATTGTCATGACTGGCAACAAAGAATTGGCGCGAGAGCTGGAAACACGCGGTTATGACTGGGTTAGCGCAAACAAGCAAGCTGAAAATGGAGTACGCGCATGAGCGAAACAACCAGTACGGATTACTTTACGAGCCTGCTTAAATCTTGGTCAGCCAAATCAGATTTATCGCAATCCTGGTTAGGTCAATTGCGAACCGAAGCCTATGATCGTGTCAGTGTGCAGCACTTACCCACGAAGCGCGATGAAGAATGGCGTTTTACCGATATTTCGCCATTAGCACGTTTGCCCTACAAACCATCGCGGCCGCAAGAAAATCTGCAAGCTAAAGCTGTTGAGCACTTGTATTTAAGTGAAGCAAAAAACCACCTGGTGTTCGTTGATGGTCATTTTGCACCTAAATTGTCGATTATTGCCGAACCAACAGTGCTTGTGGCCGGTAATTTACCGACATTTCTGTCTACGCATGCATCGATCATCCAATCACATTTAGGACGCTATGCGCATTTTGACAACAATGTGTTTGCTGCATTGAATACTGCATTCCTACATGATGCCGCACTCATATATGTTCCTCAACATTGCATTATTGCCGAACCTATTCATCTGCTGTTTATCGCCACGCAAAATGAAGTCACCAACTATCCGCGCTGCTTGTTAATCGGCGAAACAGGCAGTCAGGTTACACTGGTTGAAGATTATGTAGCATTCGAACAGATAACATATATTAATAATTCGGTAATCGAAATTAGCCTGGCTCCCAATGCGCATGCTAAGCATGTCCGCATCCAACGGGAAAGCGACAAAGCATTTCATTTTGCAAATTGCGCCGTCTCATTGGCACACGCCAGCAGTTATCAATCGGTCAGCATTTCACTGGGATCACGGCTTTCCCGCTACAATCTGGACGTGCGGTTAAATGACGAAGCGGCAGAATGCACTGTCGATGGATTTACGATGATTGCAAATCAGCAGTTGGCCGATACGCATACCTGTATTGATCATGTCAAACCAAACGGTACTAGCTATCAGCAGCACAAATGTATTGTCAATGATAAGGCGCATGCCGTATTCAACGGAAAGATCATCGTACGTCCCCATGCGCAGCGTACCAATTCATCACAATCGAGCCGTAACTTGCTATTGAGTAAAACTGCACAAGTGGATACCAAACCGCAATTAGAAATTTTTGCAGACGATGTCAAGTGCTCTCATGGTGCAACAGTCGGTCAGTTAGAACAGGAAGAGATTTTTTATCTGCGAAGCCGCGGTTTATCAGAACAGGACGCACGTAATTTATTGACTTATGCATTTGGTGCAGAAATCATCAGTCGCATTCCTGTTACTTCACTGAAACAACAGTTAGAACAAATTGTTCTCAGCCAGACTCAGAGTAATGAATTATGAAACCCGCTAATGCTTCTTTAAAATCTGAACCTCTTTTCGATATGGATTGGGAAAAAATTCGTGCTGATTTTCCGATTCTCAATCTTAAAATAGATGAAAAACCATTGATTTATCTTGACAATGCTGCATCGAGCCAAATGCCCCAGTCAGTCATTGACCGCTTGGTTCGTTATCAAACTACGCAACATGCGAATATCAATAGAGCCGTTCACTATCTATCTGAAATTGCTACGATCGAATACCACCGTGCACGTTCCACATTGCAGCAATTCATCAATGCGCGTGAGGACCGCGAAGTTATTTTCACCAGCGGCACAACCGATTCAATTAATCTGGTCATGCACGGCTATGGACGCAAGTTTATCAATAGCGGTGATGAGATTATTCTGACCACTTTGGAGCACCACTCCAATATTGTTCCCTGGCAAATGCTCGCCGAAGAGAAAGGTGCAACAATTCGTGTCGTTCCGATTAATGATAACGGCGAATTGCAAATCGATGCCTATGAAAAATTGTTTAACGAACGCACCAAATTCGTTGGCTTGATCCATGTATCCAATGCGCTTGGCACGATCAATCCTGTCAAGAAGATGATCGATTTTGCGCATCAACATGGGGTTCCAGTACTAATTGACGGTGCGCAGGCAGCGCCGCATATACCTATCGATGTGCAAGCACTAGACTGTGATTTTTATGCGTTCTCTGCACACAAACTTTGTGGCCCCACCGGTGTCGGCATACTTTATGGTAAAGCTGATTTACTGGAAGCCATGCAACCTTTTAAAGGCGGCGGAGACATGATAGCTTCTGTCACTTTTGAGAAAACGATCTACAATACTATTCCCCATAAATTTGAAGCGGGCACGCCACCAATTGCCGCTGCCATCGGCTTTGGTGCGGCCATTGATTATTTGACGGCTATAGGCATTGAACGCATTGCTGCGTATGAATCCACCCTGCTAGATTATGCAACGGATTGTCTTAATGAAATCCCAGGTGTCAAGATTATTGGCACAGCGACAAACAAAGCAGCCGTACTGTCTTTTGTGATCGATGGAATACATCCGCATGATATCGGCACTATTCTGAACCAGGATGGTATTGCTGTTCGTACCGGGCATCATTGCGCACAACCAGTTATGCAGCGTTTTAATATACCTGCTACTTCCCGCGCCTCCTTCGCTTTCTATAATAGAAAAACAGAAGTCGACGCTTTAGTTGCCGGTATTAAAACTGTTCAAAAGATATTTCTATGATATACACCAATTCGCTGTATCAGGAAGTGATCCTGGACCATAACAGAAAACCACGTAATTATGGCAAGCTTGATCATGCCAGCCACCAGGCCGTAGGTCATAATCCGTTATGCGGTGATCATCTGGACATTACACTGCAAATTGAAAATGACCAAATCAACAACATTGCATTTCAGGGTGAATCTTGTGCAATCTGCAAGGCATCTGCATCGATGATGACGACCGCGGTTAAAGGAAAATCGCGCCTGGATGCGGAAACGCTCATTCATGAATTCCGTGAATTAGCGACTGGTAAGCTGGATATGAACCAGCCCCATCATCTCGGGCGATTAACGGTTTTTTCCGGTATCCGTGATTTACCAACAAGGGTTAAATGCGCAGTACTACCCTGGCACACGTTGCATGCTGCATTAAATGCGATCGCCAGCACATCGACTGAAGCAAATGACGATCCGGTGCAAACAGTCGTATCGGGCAATTCCTAGTTTACGAAAAATGGTTTCTATTCTGGAATAGACGCACCTATTCATTCATTTGCTCACACTAAAAAATAATATTTTTGATTAACAATTTCATAATTCAGTATTGTTAAAAAATTATAATGCCAAAAATTGCTGATATTGAAGGAACACCGAACAAGAATGCTTTGAAATTCATCCTCAAGGAACCTTTGACCTGGGGCATTGCGCGTTCATATGATAATGCCGAAGCCGCCAAAGATGATCCATTGGCTTCGGCCTTATTCGATATCGACCATGTTACCAATGTTTTTTATATCGATCATTGGATTACGGTTACGCAGGATGGAGAAGCCAACTGGCAGGATCTCGCACGCGAAATTGCCGATCCCATCCGCGCAGCACCTGCTGCTTCGGCGCAATCTGCCGAAACCGTTGCAGCGGCAAACGATGCGCTTGTCAATCTAAGCCCCGAAGACCAGCTTCGCCTGGAAAGAATCAATATTCTACTCGATGAGGAAGTACGTCCCTATTTGCAACATGATGGTGGCGATCTGCATATCTTAGGGCTTGAAGGCAATATTTTACGTATCCATTACCAGGGAGCTTGCGGAACGTGTCCCAGTTCCATATCCGGCACCCTTAGAGGCATTGAGAACATGCTCAAAACGATTGAGCCAGATATCCAAGTCATTGCCAGCTGACAACGTTGCTTCGGATGCTTTACGCTGATCTTGGCTGCAAGATCAAGAGATATTCTGTTAAAAATCCGAAAGCGAAATACGCCGCTATCTCTGAAAGCGCAATCCAATCCGGGTTACAGCGCCGTGACACGCATAGTATCAGGACGCACCACATCTCACAGCTCAAATCCATATCACCATTTCAGGTATCGATGCCATTTGATGGTTATATCAAAGTATTGACAACCAATATCTGTTTGGCATCACTGCGAGGGAAATGCTCCAACGATCGAACGTATTTGCTCCTTCTTAGTAAACCAATCTTGCCCAGTTTGCATTCATAATGCTGTATTGCTCGTAAGTTCTCCACTCTCTGCGACAATATGCCACATTGTCAGATTATTCCTTCAAATATATTATTTTTATCGCTTCTGAACAGTTTTCGACTTGTTTAGAAGTCAGGAAGATTGGCTATGCGACAACCCAATTCTTCTATTTTTCAAATAATCTTAAAGTTGGAGTCAACACAATGAAGTTCTCATTTAAGCGATTAATAATAAAAAGTATGTTGTGCACGGCGGTTGGCGCATCGGGAACTGCGATGGCTGGCAATGTCATATATGCAGACCCGCAACCTTCCACACCGGGCATTTGCGATGGTGGCATCAGTTATGAATGGACAGTAAAAATGAGCGGACACGATAAAGCCGAACTCGTGGGTCATGTTGGTGCAAAAAGCTGGAACGAACCCCCTCCTGCTTACGAACCGCCCTATACCGGTTGGACACACACATCGAACTGGATAGCGCTGGAACTGACCGAGCCAGCTAAACTTGAAATCCAGGTTGAACGCCAACAAGGCGTCACATATCAAGACTCGACCGGAACCGCTACAGCCAGAAATAAGCTAGTTCCGGCGCTTTCCATCTACAAGAACTGGGATCAATCCAGTTGTGAAGAACATCGATATAACAATGCCGGCAATTCTGATTGGTCGAATATCGAATATATTGGCAACAAGAAGAATTATCATGCCAATGATTCGATTACTTACACCGTGAAATTACCGGCAGGACAATACAGCATTGCGATCGGCGGCAGCCCTAAGGTTTTGGATACCTACCCCGCCAATAATTGCGATGCCACCGATCCGCAATGTTATGCCTACACCGGACGTCATGGTTACGAAGCATCTTTGAAAACCAGACCGGTTCATCCCAAGAAAGACTAAGCGAGTTATCGCGCATAGTTTGTTCGATTCTCCTGTCAATTTATCCGTTCGGCAGGAGAATCGCCGGATCAGATTCCCTAATTTCAAAGCATTTTTATGATAACTAACCCATCTAAAGCCATCACCATCATTGGCTTGGCATTAGTTGCCGGCAATATATTTTTCTTGCAAACTACAGCCGCTCAAACAAGCGCAGACCCCGCCCGGCCGCCTTCTCTCAAAACCGTTCCGGTGCCGCAACCGTCAAACCTTGAGTATTTTGTTAAAAATAAGCACATGGCAATTGTACTGGGCAAAGCACTGTTCTGGGATATGCAAGTCGGCAGTGACGGACTGACCGCCTGTGCCACGTGTCATTTCAATGCCGGCGCCGATAGCCGTTCGAAAAACCAGGTTAATCCCGGGTTAAACCGGGTGCTGCATGATGCATCGCTTGCACCGGACAAAGAATTTGATTACGGCCCCAATCGGCAACTAGTCTCTGAGGATTTCCCTTTTCGCGAATTGTCAAATAAACTCGATAGATCGTCTGCCCCACTGCGCGATAGTAACGACGTCGTTTCTTCGCAGGGAGTCTTTGCCATGATATTTAAATCAATCAAACCGGGATCACCGGTCGATAATATCCGCCACCTGCTCGATGATGCCGGTTTTCTGATCAATCATATCAACGTCAGGCGTGTGGAACCGCGGAATGCGCCAACGGTGATCAATGCAGTTTTTAATTTCCGCAATTTTCTCGATGGGCGTGCACAGAATGAATTTAACGGTATCAATAACTGGGGAGCACGCGACCCGGATGCGCATGTCTATCGCGCACGCTCAGCAACCCGGCTTGAACGAGAGAGCATCTTGATTGACAATGCCAGTCTGGCATCTGCAGCCGTAGCGCCACCGACCAATACGCTGGAAATGTCTGCAAAAAACCGGCCTTTTCCGATGATAGGCAGAAAGCTGATTCATACCAGACCGCTCGTTTGGCAGAAAATCCATCCTCAGGATAGCGTATTAGGCGATTACAGTCGCTGGCCACAAGCGGGTTTATCCAAATCCTACCAAGAATTAATTCGCGCAGCTTTTCAGCCGCAATGGTGGCAATCCGCCAAACGTATAAAGATTTTGACTAACGGTAATACGCAAGCAGTCAATTTCAGACAACATCGTGACCAGGATGCCGATGAATTCAGCTTAATGGAATACAATTTCTCATTATTTTTCGGATTGGCAACCCAACTCTACATGGCAACCCTCATTGCAGATGACACACCGTACGATCGATTTATGGCTGGAGATGCTACGGCAATTAGCGATGCCGCTATTCGAGGAGTCGATCTATTTCGCAGTCAAACGCGCGGACGTTGCATTAATTGCCATGAGGGCGCCGAATTGACCGGCGCATCTGTCACGCGCGTGCAAGCCAGTCCTATCCGTATTCGCGACGGTCAGGCATTTGATCGGGGATTTAACAATATAGGCATTCGTCCAAGCAGTGAAGATATTGCATTAGGCGGAATGGATCCATTTGGCCAACCCCTGTCATACACCCGCTCGATGATCGCTCCCGATTGCGCGGAAAATCGGCCTTGTCCTATTGTAGCGGATGGATTCTTCAAAGTACCCGGTTTACGCAATGTTACGCTTACTGCACCTTATTTTCATAATGGCGGTACTGCACTTTTGCGCGATGTATTGGATTTGTACAGCCGCGGTGGAGATTTTCCGGAACTGACTCAACTCGACGACTCGATGATTATGCCACTTAACGTTTTATTCAATAGTGAAACCGAAAAAGACGACCTGGAGGCTTGGTTGCATGCCTTAACCGATGAACGAGTCCGCAATCGTCAAGCACCTTTCGATCATCCGCAAATCTTTATTCCGAATGGGCACCCTGGTGACGAAAATCAAACTAAGGCTGGATTATTCGGCAATGCAGTTGATCAATTCATTGAAATTCCCGCTGTTGGCCGGGAAGGCGGAAAACCGCTCAGACAGTTTTTAGAGTAATAATGTAAATTTTATTATCGCCAAGAAACAACGCAATGCATGGAAAGGTTCGGCAGATGATACTGGAAATCGAATCATACAAAAGCCGTTTAACAGACTCAATTGTAAGGCGCAATGTTTAGCCGGATGTTCTCTAAACATTGCGCACGGTCAATCCCATTTAATCTAACGTGTGAACTATTACTGTTGTTTAACAAAATTACCGTCTTGCCTGATCCAGAACTCTTGGGTAAAGGCATCGTAAACGGTATCAGCTTCTGTATCAAAGCAATTCGCTACACTTTGATTCGTCGTTGTGTCTTTAGTCGCCATGGTAATGGGCGGTGTAACGGTAATGCCTGGAATATTATTAAAATCATCTCCAAACTGAGCAGTCATATCGAAACAGACATCGGAGTTTATTATCAGATTGGCGCCTTCGGCAGGCACGTTAATTGTGCAATGCTTGCTGTTGGAAAAGTTATCGCCGATAGACTGAAATGGATTGGGAATACCAGGTATATCAATCGTAATTCCATTAAATTGCGATGAAATAACAGTCGTGCTCGTCAAGACTGAAATGCCCGTGGGAGTGGTTTGCTGCGGCGCTTGGCACAAATTGTTATTGTCTGGCAGTGGAATACACTGGCCATTTGTCGTGACATTTACGACATTACCATTTTGCGTGTAAACCAGCCCTGCCGGCGCAACGGCGGTATTACAAGCTGGGATGCTGTTATTGCCGGAATTCGCCAGCGCGAACAAATTAGGCAAAGTATCGATTAATGTCGGTGTATTTCCCCATGGTCCACCCATAACATAAACATTATTATCAGTTAGATTTACGCCGGCATAGATGCCTGTTTCAGGATAATGCCTGAACAACCAGGGATTGATGCTTTGTGTAGTCTGATGGGGTGCAAAATACCGCGGAAAAGAATTTTCCGCCCAATTAAGCAATATTTCGGTATCACTGGCCGTATCGGCTACGGCAAACTGGACATTGCCCAACAATACGAATGTGCAAGCGCCGATAATAAAATTCTTCAAACGATGTTTCATGGTCATTCCCTCCGATTTATTTCTATAATAAACAATTCCCGAATGCATAGAATATCATATTGGGAACAGTCACTTTCAATACCTTTTCAGGCATCCTGCGACTGTTTCAATGCATCAAAAAAATCACTATGTTATTGATCTAAATGTATTCCAGAAAGTGATTGGATTTTTAATAAGGTAATTGAAGCCAACTTAGTTTAATGACTGTATCATGTATCTGATCGCATCGAATTTATCATTGCCAAACCCTATTTTTTATCACTATTTCCACCGCTCCGCCATGCTGGCAATTTCGAGTCGATCATGAAAATGCAATATCTACACGGCTGCAAGCGCGGTAATAAACAATTGGCTGAAAACATTTAACAAGGAGCCGTGAATCATGAATCTGCATGAAACTTCCTCATCAGAAGCAGCAAGCATTCAAGTGCCTGAAGTCAGCTTCAGAGAAGCATTTTTTTTCTGGCTCAAACTCGGATTCATCAGCTTTGGCGGTCCGGCAGGACAAATTGCCATCATGCATCAAGAATTGGTGGTCAACCGGCATTGGATTTCGGAACGGCGTTTCTTGCATGCACTTAATTACTGCATGATACTGCCCGGTCCGGAAGCACAACAACTCGCGACTTATATCGGCTGGCTGATGCATCGGACGTGGGGCGGCATTGTGGCTGGCGCGTTATTCGTACTCCCCTCGCTCGCCATTTTAATCGTGCTATCGTGGATTTATATTTCCTTTGGCGATGTGCCCTTCATTGCCGGCTTATTTTACGGCATCAAACCGGCGGTAACAGCGATTGTGGTGCACGCCGCTCATCGCATTGGTTCCCGGGCTTTAAAAAACAACATATTGTGGGCTATAGCTGCTGCATCCTTTGTAGCGATTTTCGCATTGCACGTACCGTTTCCAATGATCGTAATCGCCGCTGCGCTCATTGGTTTTATTGGCGGACGCATGGCACCGGGAAAATTCAGAGCCGGCGGTGGACATGGCAAAACCAAAGAAACTTTCGGTCCGGCACTGATCGATGATGACACGCCACTACCGGAACACATCCGGCATCGCTGGTCTCGGCTGTTGCAGATCGCAGTAATCGGCATGTTGCTTTGGGCCATCCCGATAGGATCGCTCTATGCTACATACGGCTGGGATCACACACTGACACAAATGGGCTGGTTCTTTACCAAAGCAGCGCTTTTGACTTTCGGCGGTGCCTACGCGGTACTGCCTTATCTCTATCAAGGCGCTGTCGAATACTTTACTTGGCTAACGCCCGAACAAATGATCGACGGTCTGGCGTTGGGTGAAACAACACCCGGCCCGCTGATTATGGTGGTTGCATTCGTTGGTTTTATAGGTGGTTACGCTAAAGAAATTTTCGGGCCTGAATCGTTATTTCTGGCGGGAACTGTCGCAGCATGCTTGGTAACCTGGTTCACTTTCCTGCCATCTTTCATTTTCATCCTGATGGGCGGCCCGCTGGTGGAATCCACGCATAATGACTTGAAGTTCACCGCACCGTTAACAGCCATCACGGCTGCGGTCGTCGGGGTAATCCTGAATCTTGCACTGTTTTTTGGATATCACGTGCTCTGGCCCGATGGGTTTGACGGCACATTCGATTGGATTTCAGCGCTCATCTCGCTGGTTGCCGCCGTGGCGCTGTTTAGATTCAAACTCGGTGTTATCCACGTGATTGCTATGAGCGCTACGGTTGGATTGCTCGTCAAGATACTGATGTAGCATTAAATAATAAACACCTAGGAATACTGCACTATGGCCGCACGCTTTCCCACAATTTTTGCAAGCGCTTAGCGGAAACCGGAGATGGCGTCTTTAATTCTTGCGCAAACAAAGAAATACGCAACTCTTCGATCTGCCAGCGGAACTCCTCCAGATTCTCGTCCATCACGCCCGTTTTTTGGTGTTTCTCCAAACGTTGGCAATATTGCTGCCAGAGCGGTGCAATCTCCATGCTATGGCGCGCATCGCGCAGTGGATTTGCTGAGAATTTCTCCAAGCGCAATGACATTCCTTTTAAATAACGTGGCACATGCAACAGGCGCTGCAACGAGGTATGGCTCAGAAATCCCGGATAAACCAGGTGCTCGAGTTGTCCGGTCAATTCATTTCGTATCGCATCCGAACGCAATGATGATAACTTGCCAATGAGCGCTTGGTATTCCGAGCCGATCTGTTGGAG
>CAADGS010000155.1 GCA_900696615.1 uncultured beta proteobacterium | reverse complement strand
TTCAAAGCAAACGAAGGCTGGAAGCGGGTACTGCAGCGAAAATTTCAACCACTTCCGGTATTGGTTGCCGATACGATTGTTACGCTCGATGGTTGCATTTTAGGTAAACCCAAAGATCTTACGCAGGCCGAAGAAATGCTAAAAACTTTATCCGGTAGATCGCACCAAGTTTTGACGGCAATTGGCGTAGGAATCAAAGATAAGATTCAAGTGAGATTATCAACATCAACAGTACAATTCAGAGAAATCAGCGAGCGGGAAATCCGTAAGTATGTGGCGCAGAATAATTGTCTGGATAAAGCCGGTGCTTATGCTATTCAAGGCATTGCTGCAGCTTTTATAGTCAAAATATCAGGTAGTTATAGCGGAGTAATGGGATTGCCACTATATGAAACTGCGCAATTACTGGAAGAAGCGGGGATAGTACTGTTTCCCTGATGAGTTTTGATTTTTGGCATGGATATTTTTATAAATCCCTCGTTCGATTCACAGCTAAATTCGTATCGATATCATGAATAATGAGATTCTTGTCAATATTACGCCGCAAGAAACGCGCGTTGCAATTTTAGAACAAGGCATCACCCAAGAACTTCATATCGAACGAGTGAGTGACCGCGGAATCGTTGGAAATATATACAACGGGCGTGTCAGCAGAGTATTGCCGGGCATGCAGTCGGCTTTTGTAGATATCGGTTTGGACCGCGCTGCTTTCCTGCACGTTGCAGATATTTGGAATGCAAATCAGCTTAATGATCATAATAGACCGATAGAGAAGCTATTATACGAAGGTAATAGCATTTTAGTTCAGGTCATTAAAGATGCAATTGGAACCAAAGGAGCGCGATTAGCAACGCAAATCAGTCTTGCAGGCCGGCTATTGGTTTATTTGCCGCAAGAATCTCATATCGGAATTTCTCAGCGCATCGAAGATGATCTTGAGCGTGAACTATTGCGTGAAAAACTGCAACAAATCTTACCGGCTGAGGAGAAGGGCGGGTATATTATCCGAACAATGGCCGAAACTGCCGATGAAAGTGATTTACGCGCTGACCTCGAATATTTGCATAAGTTATGGCATGACATTCAACAAAGATCGGTAGCTACTGCTGCACCGATGCTGCTTTATCAGGATCTAGATCTTAGTCATCGCGTATTACGGGATTTCGTAAATACCGATACAACACGGATATTCGTTGACTCTCGCGAAAATTATCAACGGCTTATCAAGTTTGCGCAAAATTATATGATTAATATTGCGGAACGTATTGTGCTGTATTCTGGTGGCCGTCCATTATTTGATTTATATGGCGTCGAAGATGAGATCGAAAAGTCATTATCCAAGCGTGTGAACTTGAAATCAGGCGGTTACGTGATTATTGATCAAACCGAAGCGCTTACTACGATGGACGTGAACACAGGAGGATATATCGGTGTACGTAATTTTGCCGACACAATATTCAAAACAAATCTTGAGGCAGCGCAGGTCATTGCCCGGCAATTACGTTTACGCAATTTAGGCGGGATAATCATTATCGATTTTATCGACATGGATTCGGACGAGCATAAAAATGCTGTTCTGGCTGAATTTAACAAAGCTTTGCAGCAGGATCGAACGCGTATAACAATTAGCGGATTCAGTACTCTTGGATTAGTCGAAATGACGCGCAAGCGAACCAGAGAAAGCCTTGCTCATGTGATGTGCGAACCCTGTCCCACGTGTCAAGGACGTGGAGAAATCAGAACTGCACAAACCGTTTGCTATGATATTTTGCGCGAATTATTAAGGGAATCTAGGCAATTCGAAGCCAATGAGTTTCGCATACTTGCATCACAACAAGTAATTGATTTATTTCTTGATGAAGAGTCCCAAAGCCTGGCTCAATTGGGGGATTTTATTGCAAAACCTATTAGTTTGCAGGTTGAAGAATCATATACACAGGAACAATATGATGTGATCATAATGTAATAAGAATTAAGGTGATCTCATGTAAGTACTGAGATAACTGCGCTAAGGTTAGGCAGGGAAATCTGATAAGCATGTTTCTCAGTGCCTAGATAACAGGGCACTGAGAAGTATCTCACTTATAAGGAAATATATAAAGAAAGGTCTAAGCATAACTGGTTATTTCGGTTGCGCAAAAAATTGTAAATATTCGATTTATCGATACTGCCAATGATCAGGAAAACTCAAAAATACAGTTATGCAGCGGACTTTAAGATTTAACGTAATACAAAATCCTTACCCTATCTGTAGGATCCTTGCAATCGAAGGGACTTTTGCACGATTCCAAACAAAAAGCATATAGTAACCCGGAGGAGCAATATTGGCGTTTGCCGGTGTTCTAACAGTAACGATTTGGCCTCTTTGTGGGACACTTAATTCAAAAAAACGCGTCTCATGATCAAAGGTATGTGTGGCTGCACCTACACGCACGAGTGTAACTCTCTCAATGGGAGCGTTAGCTTCAATCGAAAATTCTTGGTTCCAGCCGATCATGGTAGACGGTGCATCAATAATTCTAGGCCGCCATGCAAACTCGCCACTGCCGTTAGCTTTGAACAAATAAGAGGGATAATAAATTTCACCGTTTAGCTGTTTGACAGGACCCGGTGCACCACCTCCGCCTGTAAATACACTTCCATCAGGCAATAGCAGTGAAACGGAGTGATATAACCTGGCTGCGGCAGCAATTGCTGTTGGAGACCACACATTAGTGACCGGATCCCACAGTTCAGATTGCCGGATTACACCTGCTAAGGTGTTCCCCGTCGATGAACCGCCATTCACCCATATGCGCCCATCAGCCAATACGGTAGCACTTCCAAATTGATGATCATAACCAAGATTACCGGCAGAGGATACTACTGGTTCTCCGGTGCCATTGATGTCGACAGAGACAGCAACGCGATTACGGCGAATCGATAAGATTTTGCCTGGTGCATACATGACACTAGGCAAGTTATTGCGGCCATTAGGGATTCCCTTTTTATATCGCGTGAGTTTTCCTGTACCCGTAATATCAAGCGTATACATCGGTCCGTTGTGTCCGAGGATAAATATTTGACCTTGCGGATCTACCCACCCTCGCGGATAAAACCATGCATTTCCACCTAATGATCCATAGGCAGTCTCGCTAGAAGCCGCGTCAAGGGAACGCCAATTACCATCGACAGATCGCACTTCGGGTATCGGTGAGTAGGTAGCCTCAGTTGCCGGAATAGTTGAATTCCCAGAGAAAAACATGCTGTCTCGCCCACCTAATGCAACATGCTCACCATTTGGCATGGTTACAGCAGTTGCATACCAACGCTTGTATGCCATGTTCTGAACTTGACGCATAAGTGTGTCAGTCGCCGGATCAAAAATATTGACATCGCTATTTGCATAATTGCGCTTGGTGTTAGCTATTGCATCCCCACCCAGAATCAATGCTTGACCGGTAGATGGGATCAATGCTTGAGCTGCACAAAAAATATCTGTATTCGTGGTATTGAGTAAGGTTTCGAAGGCATTGCTGCCGGTACCTAAGGTCGGATTCCAAATCACATAATATAGTTTCGCCCCTTGTACGCCCGCTATATTTGTTCCATAAGCAAATACTCGTCCATCCGGCATGAGAACAGCTGCAATGGGTATAATAGGCCAATTATGCAGCGGACCAAATTTTCCTTTGATGTGTGCTTCCGATCCTGCTGCTTTGGCAGAAATAATGGTTTTTTCGTGAATAGATAAGAATAAAGCTAAAATAATTGTTATCAAGTACTTGAATT
>CAADGS010000154.1 GCA_900696615.1 uncultured beta proteobacterium | reverse complement strand
TTCTATAACAGGCAGCGTAGGCAGGAAAGATTAGGTTATCTGTCACCAGCACAATTTACGCAGCGATACTATGCAAATCTAGCCGCTGCTTAAACACATGGATTCCATTTTTGACAGCACACCTCAGTCTTGCTTATCTGCCATTTGGGTGCGCTGAAGCTAATCTGTTCTTCAATGTGATCCCTAAACGAGATATGAAGTAAGCAGCGTCATTGTCACTAGCAATCTGCCTTTCTCTCAGTGGTCAAGTGCATTCGCTGATGATCAAACGCTAACTGCAGCCTTGCTCGACCGCTTGTTACATCATGCGCACATCGTGCAAATCAGCGGACAGAGCTATCGTTTAAAAGGAAAGAAAACCGCTGGAATAGCCCCAGCGGCAGAACCTGAACAGACCCCGGTTTAGGTCAAAATTGTAACAGGTGGGTCAATTCTAATTTGCCGTTTTAGATAGTTTAGGGGGTCAAAATTTAATTGCCGTTGACAAAATGGCAAGGAACTATCTGAAAGGTGCTAGCGGCGATCGCATCAACCTGCTGATGACTGCTTGCGCCTGGAATCTGAAACAATGGCTGCTGGTCATTTTTTGGCTCTTTTTCCCGTGGCGAAAACTGCAAATTTATCGGATTCCTTGATCGAAATCTAAACTACACGGGTATGCATTTTGATAGGTAGCCGTTTTCTCGGGCGGCCTTTCCAGAACAACAACTGTTATTTGATACTTTTTCAGGGGCGACTATTTATTTTTATATCAACGCGTAACGATCTGCCTTGTTTTGGGTATCACCTCATACTAAATAACAGTATAATTTGTAAATTCTGCTTAATCCCTTTGCATATAACAATAAGTAATTGATAATTAATGAATTATCCTTCCTGCGCCTACTGAGTGATGGAGAAATACACTCAATCGAGTCTATTTCTAAATATTTTCAATGTACAACATCTGAGATATTTATTGTTTTAAAAAATGTAAGCGAGTTAGAAATCAACCTATTCGAAATTAATAATAAAGGTTATTGGTTGAAAGATTCTATTAATTGGCTAAACTCCGATTTTGTTCTCAAGAATATAAATCAACATCCAAACTTTTGCTCATTAGATTTGATGATCGTTGATTCAGTAGATTCAACTAATAATTTCTTAATCAACAGATTAGAAAAAAACGAAGGACTGGAGAACTATAAAGGTATTTTGGTCATTGCTTCTGAATTGCAAACTAAGGGACGAGGTCGATTGGGACGTTCCTGGTTGAGTGGATTGGGACAAAGCCTTACATTTTCGCTGGGTTTGTATTTCACTTTAGATATTTCAAAGTTATCAGGATTAAGCTTGGTTATTGGTATTGCCATAATTCGCGTTTTTAATTCGTTATCTATTAACAACGTGAATCTTAAATGGCCTAATGATATTATTTTCAATAACAGCAAATTGGGGGGGATTTTGATCGAGTTTCGACAGTCAAACCCAAAGCGACTACCGTTCATTGTGATTGGTATTGGTATTAATTTTAAACTATCCAAATATTCTAGATCTCTAATTGATCAAGATGTAACCGACTTATTTACAATCACTAATAAAAATATCGATCGTAATCTAATGCTTAGCGCATTACTATCTGAATTACAAAATGTTTTAATTAAATTTGAGAAATATGGATTTAATTATTTTATGGAAGAATGGATAAATTATCATGCTTTTCAGGGTAAAAAAATTTCTTTGTATCTTCCTGATAAATCTGTGATTGAAGGTACGGTAGATGGTGTAGGCCATGATGGCTCATTAATATTAATAACTAAAAAAGGTAGAAGTTTTTACAATATTGGGGACATTTCTATGCGGTTGAATTAATCTTTTATGTCTCATATCTTAGTGATAGATTCTGGTAATTCTTTTATTAAATGGGGGTTAAGTGCAAATAAGCTATGGGTCAATTCTGGAAAAATTTCATTTTCTGAAGTTTCATCACTAGAATATGAATTTGATCGGTTACCTAAACCTGAAGTGATAGTCGTATCGCATGTAGCCCGTTCCGATACAAAAAATAAATTAAAGAAGCTCCTTTCCATTTGGCCAGTTAAGCCTTATTGGCTTGTTTCGCAAGCATTTCAATGTCATGTCTGTAATAGCTACACTGATCCTGCCCAGTTAGGAAGTGACCGATGGGCTGCTTTAATTGCAGCCTGGGATACTTATCACCAGCCCTGTTTAGTTATTAGTGTTGGTACAGCAATGACTATCGACGCATTATCCGAGTCAGGAGAATTCTTAGGTGGAATTATAATTCCAGGAATAGAATCGATGCTTAAAGGTCTTCGGTCTGGAACTCAATTAATAATCTCTGAGGATGGAAATTATGAAGAATTCCCTCAGACCACTCAAGATGCAATCGCGAGCGGTATTATTCAATGTTTAGTTGGAGCTATAGACAGGATGAATAATTTGCTTTCGTTACGGCTTGGTAGAACTATTGGAAATAATCTTATTACTGGCGGTGGAGCATCGGAGCTGTTACCATTTATCAATATTCCAATAAAGCAGATAGACAACCTAGTTTTGGAGGGGCTATTAATAATTGCTAAAGACCTTCAAATGACCGGATCCTTTCCTCCTCTTAATTAATTTCTTCACCAATGACTGCATTTCTAAACGCTTCTTTTTATATATCGGTGAATAATATTCGAGATTTGCCACAGCATTCAGGTATTGAAATTGCATTTGCTGGTAGATCCAATGCTGGTAAATCGAGTGTCATTAATACTTTGACTAATAGAAATCGCTTAGCTTTCGTTAGTAAAACGCCTGGGCGAACCCAGCAAATCAATTTTTTTAGGTTAAATACTGATCAGTTTTTTGTTGATTTGCCAGGATATGGATATGCCAAGGTGCCTTTCTCAGTTAGAAAGCATTGGGAAGATTTATTGAGTACATATTTAAGAACACGGCAATCGCTAAAAGGTTTAATTCTGATAATGGATATTCGACATCCATTAAAGCAACTCGATATTCAAATGTTAGATTGGTTTATTCCTACAGGAAAATCAATCCATATTTTACTAACTAAAGCTGATAAGCTAAGTAAATTACAGGCAAATAAAACATTTGATGTAGTAAATTCATATGTACAAAAAACCTATCCTCAATGCAGTGTCCAACTATTTTCTAGTGTCGCAGCTTCTGGGATCGAGAATGCAAACAGTGTTATACGTGCATGGTTGCAAAAATAATTAGATAAAAATTATATGAACTTTAGGCTAAGGTGATTTAGGATCACTCCGCACTAGCTGCTTATCAATCAGCTTATGATAGCGGGGTAAATGAGTTGATTTTTATTACAATTAGAATTTGGATGAAATACGAGGTACCTATTTAGTATACAATATCAGTTGCTTAATTATTCGGAATCTATTCAGAAATAAAAAACCCCCGGTTAAAGGGGAGTAAAACCGGGGGGAGCTGCCTTAATGTTACTTAAGGCCCTGTCTCAGGGAGGGAAGACAGGGGAAGCGATCAAGATCGTCCGTTCATAAGAGAATAGAACTGTTTAATAAGTTCCCGAAGTTATTTTTTATTTTTCTATTTTTTGTAATGATCTCATATAGCCAATTTCCTCAAAGAAGAATGCGTCGCATGAGACGTGATGAATTTTCTCGTCGTCTTGTACAAGAATCTCACCTTATGGTGAGTGATTTGATTTATCCTGTTTTTGTTTTAGATGAGAAAAATTATATTGAACCTGTGGCATCTATGCCGGGTGTGTTAAGACAAGGTATTGATAACTTAATGGCTCAAGCAGAAAAATGTATGCAGCTGGGTATTCCTGCGCTTGCAATTTTTCCGGTTATTGATACAGCGTGTAAGAGTCTTGGAGCTGAAGAAGCTTTTAATCCTGATGGATTGGTTCCGAGAGTTATTAGACAGTTAAAAAAGAATTTTCCGGAATTAGGAGTAATAACAGACATAGCGCTAGATCCGTACACCAGTCATGGTCAGGATGGTTTGATTGATCAAACAGGTTATGTGTTAAATGATGAAACAGTAAGCGTTCTATGTAAGCAAGCACTGGTGCATGCGCAATCTGGTGCCGATATCGTAGCACCATCCGATATGATGGATGGTCGTATTGCAGCAATTCGAAGTGCGTTAGATAGTAAAAATTTTATCCATACTCGTATTCTGGCTTATTCAGCTAAGTATGCATCGGGTTTTTATGGACCATTCCGTGATGCAGTTGGATCAGCGGTGAATCTTGGAGCTGGTAATAAATATACTTACCAGATGGATCCGGCAAATTCAGATGAAGCGTTATGGGAAGTAGGGTTAGATCTCGAGGAGGGGGCTGACATAGTAATGATTAAACCCGGGATGCCATACCTTGATATTGTACGCCGTGTAAAGGATCAATATGGTACGCCGACATTTGTATATCAAGTCAGTGGTGAATATGCCATGCTCAAAGCATCTGTAATAAATGGATGGCTAAGCGAAGAGACTTGTGTGCTTGAGTCTTTACTCGCATTTAAACGAGCTGGTGCAGATGCCATTTTAACTTATTACGCTATGGAAGCAGCTTCTTGGTTAAAAAAAGATTAAACCGTAGTAACCATTTGCTGGTTTAGATCTTCAATGAATAGCACTTATTAGAAGTTAATTCCCGTGCTATGCTGCAAGAGATGCTGTACCAGAATTGAGTAAACCCCGCAAATGTCGCGCTATGAGTCATAAAATGGTGTGTGTCAGAACAACTGATCTTTAACTTCTCTCGTTTCTTTAGGAGATTGTTCAAAATAAAGTGGAGTTTCTGCAAGTGGCGGCAGTTGTTCATTGAAAAAATATTCTGTCATGGTTCCAGAAGTTTCTCTAAACCCGGTTATTGGATTGATTTTTGTTGCAAGAACGCCATTAGGAATTTTATATTGTGCTACCGGGATGTCTTTTAGCGCTATATTCATATAATCAATCCAGATGGGTAATGCCACGCGACCCCCTGTTTCATTATTTCCAAGTGACTTAGGCTCGTCATATCCCGTCCATGCTATCGTAACCAGGTCTTTCTGGTAGCCACAAAACCAAGCGTCAATAAAATTACTAGTAGTGCCTGTTTTACCAGCTAAGTCAGGACGCCCTAGTTGCTTGGCTTTAATGGCCGTTCCGTGATTAATTACATCTTGCATCATACTAGTCATGATAAATGCATTACGCGGATCAAGCACTCGCTTTGCCCCATTTGAAACTGTTAATGGCTGGAAATGTTCAAGTAAGTTGCCTTTTTCATCCTCAATACGTTTTATAAAATAGGGCGATATACGAAAACCGCCATTTGCAAAAATGGCATATCCCGCGGCCATTTGCATGGGTGTTGCTGAGCCTGCGCCTAATACCATCGGTAGATATGGTGGATGGCGATTGGCATCAAAACCAAAGCGGGTGATATAGTCTTGCCCATATTGTATGCCGATAGCTTGTAATATTCGGATGGATACAAGATTCTTTGATTTGACTAACGCAGTACGCATGCGCATTGGCCCTTCAAATTTACCATCAAAATTCTTGGGTTCCCATAGTTGATTGCCTGTTTGCGCAGCGCTGAATGAAAGCGGTGCATCATTAATAATAGTGGCTGGCGTAAATCCTTTTTCCAAGGCAGCTGAATAAATAAACGGCTTAAAACTGGAGCCGGGTTGCCGCCATGCTTGTGTTACATGATTAAATTGATTTTTATAAAAATCGAAACCGCCAATCAAAGCGCGTATGGCTCCATCATTCGGATCAAGAGAAACCACGGCTGCCTCTACTTCAGGAAGTTGAGCGATTTGCCACATATTTTTATTATTTTTCTGTATTCGAATTAAAGCGCCGGGTGTTATATATTTTTTCTCAGCTTCTTTCTTATTGCTTATAAATTTTTGTGCAAATCTGAGACCTTCACCAGTGATTTCAACAACTTCTCCACCCTTCCGATAAACCTGTACCGCATTGGGTTTGACGCTAAGAACGATTGCTGGATGAATATCGTCACTGTCGGTAATTTCATCTAATACATCATCAAGTGTTTTTTCTTGGTTAGCACTGTATTTAAGCAAATCTATGTGGGCTTCTGCTCCACGGTAGCCACGACGTTTGTCATAATCGATTACATTTTTTCTGAGTGCTTGATAAGCGGCTATCTGATCCAGTTGACGGATTGTTGTGTAGACTTTTATTCCTTTGTTGTAAGCTTCCTCTTGATAGCGATCATAGATTACTTGGCGAACCATCTCTGCGATATATTCGGCGGGCATTGCGAAAATTAGTGATTGCTTCTTAATGGGAATAGGTAGTTTTTCTAACTCACTCAATTCGCTACTTGAAATATGGTTCAAGTTACGCAGCCTTCCGAGTACGTATAACTGTCGGCTTTTTGCGCGCTTAAAATTACTAATAGGATTATAACTAGATGGCGCTTTGGGTAAGCCTGCTAACATGGCAGCTTCAGCCATATTAATTTCTTGTAGAGACTTACCGAAATATGTTTGTGCGGCAGCAGCAAACCCATAGCTGCGCTGACCAAGGTAAATTTGGTTGATATATAACTCTAAGATCTTGTCTTTACTGAGATTATGCTCAATTTTAAAGGCTAATAAAGCTTCACTAAATTTTCTAGTTAGCGTTTTTTCCCTGGTTAGAAAGAAGTTACGTGCCACTTGCATGGTAATAGTACTTGCACCTTGTCGTACACTTCCTGCAGAAAAATTTGAATAAGCGGCGCGTAATACTCCAAGATAATCAACGCCTCCATGCTCATAGAAGCGATCATCTTCAGCCGCAAGAATTGCTTGTTTAAGATGCTTGGGCACTTCGGAAATTGTAACAACATTTCTTCGTTCGGCTCCAAACTCTCCGATTAATAAGCCTTCGTCACTGTAAATACGCAACGGTATTTTAGGGCGATAATCGGTTAATGTATCCAAAGACGGCAGATTTGAGTAGATGACTAATGCTGCAAATGCTATCAATAAGACACCAATCAAACTCAATGCTGATAGAACAGCAAGTAAATAGTAAAACCAACGAGCTAACATGAATATCGGATTAATTTAATGGAGTGAAGGTTAAATTATAGTTATGGGGGCAATATGTACCCCTTTTCAAAAGATAAAGAGTTTGTCAAATCTGGCAGAATTTACTGCGTTACTTAAATGTATTTTTATAATTTCTGCGACGATTAAATAGTTTACATATTTTTTATATGGATTGGGTAATTTATAGATTAACCTTATCACTGTGACAAGCCAATGTTGAATGGTAGTTTTGATATTAATTTAGATTTTTTCAGAATGAGATCGCCCCACTTAATAGGAGTGGATATCAGTTCTTCTTCTGTAAAAATGGTTGAATTATCGATGCTTGGTAAAGCAAATCAAAGCTATCGAATTGAGCGATATGTAATTGAGCCAATGCCTGCCGATGCAATGCTCGACGGTGGGATCGTTAATTTGGAAACAGTCAGTGAATGTATACAACGTGGCTGGAAGCGCATGGGTACCCGTCAGAGAAATGTAGCACTCGCACTACCCGTGACGGATGTCATTACCAAAAAGATTATTGTACCTGCAGGACAACGTGAAGATGATCTTGCATTCCAGGTAGAAAACGAAGCGAGTCAGTACATTCCTTTTCCTCTCGATGAAATCGATCTTGATTTTCAAATTGTTAAACCAGTTCCAGATAATCCCGAAGAAGTGGAAATTCTTATTGTTGCATCGCGTAAAGAGAAAGTGGAAGACCGAGTGGCTGCAGCGATGTCTGCGGGTTTGAAAGCCGTAGTCATGGATATAGAATCTTTTGCAGCACAAGCGGCTTTTGAACAGACTTTCGGTCAATTACCAGATGGCAGCAAAGATCAAGTAATCGCACTGGTTGATATTGGCGCAACAGTTATGAAAATTAATGTGTTTCATAACGGAGAACCTGTATACACAAGAGATCAGTTATTCGGGGGAAATCAGCTTACTCAGGAAATTAGCAATCAATTCAATCTTTCGATGGAAGAATCAGAAATTGCCAAACGAAACGGCAATTTGCCTGGGAATTATAAATCAGACGTATTGCAACCATTTTGTGAAACATTAGCGATTGAAGTGATGCGGGCAATACAATTTTTCTACACTTCTACGCAATACACGGAAGTAAATTATATTTTTATTGCAGGTGGATGCGCAGTGATCCCCGGCCTAAGTGACATTATCGCGTCGCGCACGCAAGTGAGTACGCTAATTGTCAATCCTTTTACTAATATGGAATTAGCAAGCCGAGTCACTGCAAGGCAATTGAATACCGATGCGCCTTCTCTTTTAATTGCCTGCGGCTTGGCATTGCGTAGTTTTGATCCATCATGATACGAATTAATCTCCTACCGCACCGTGAGTTAAAACGCAAGGCACAGCAACAGCAAATAGCGGTATTAGCGGGCATAATCGGTTTTCTGGGTATTGCCGCTATTTGGTCAATCAATTCGATGATTGCTGGAGAAATAGAGTATCAAAATGGCCGCAATCAGTATTTGAATAATCAAATTGCTATCTTGGATAAAGAAATTGCAGAGATTCAAAATATTAAAGCCAGTACGAACGAACTATTGGCTCGTAAACAAATCGTCGAGTCATTACAGAACAGCCGATCGGAAGTTGTCCATTTAATGGATCAACTGGCGAGGTTAATTCCAGATGGCGTTTACTTACAAAGCGTAAAACAGGTTAATGATGATATTAACTTGATAGGTTTTGCGCAATCCAATGCTTGGGTTTCAACATTGATGCGAAATCTTGAATCTTCTCCATATCTTGAATCGGCTTTATTAATAGAGATTAAGGCGACTACTGTTAATAATGCGCGCCAGAATGAATTTAATATGAAAGTAAAGCTTACGCATGCATCCTCTGAAGGTGTACAGGCCGAGGAGCTATAGAATTATTTTATTTTAATTTTTTTAACACTCTTAGTATAAGAAACCATCGCGATGAATCTACTTATTGAGTTACGTCAGCTTGACATCAACAATGCCGGCAGTTGGCCAGTACCCTTTAAAGTATGCGCTTTGATTATGCTATTTATTGCCATCGTAGTAGGTGGCTATTTTTTTGTCTGGCAAGAGCAGTTGCAAACATTAGAAAATGCCCAAGTTCAAGAAGAAACGTTAAAAACTACTTATCAAGTAAAAAAAAGAAGCGCGGTAAATTTATCTGCGTTACGGCAGCAATTAAAGGATATCGAGAGCTCGTTGAGTGTGTTGTTGAAGCAGTTACCCGATAAATCAGAAATGGAGGCTTTGCTGGTCGATATTAATCAAGCGGGCTTAGGACGGGGACTCCAGTTTGAATTATTCAAACCAGCAATCAGTGAAACAATCAATGCATTCTATGCGGAGCTGCCTATCGCAATTCGTGTGATTGGGGATTATCACGATATTGGGGCATTTGCCAGTGATGTTGCAAAATTACCACGGATAGTTACATTAAACGATATCAGCATGGCGCCTGGGTCTGATGGGAAATTGGTATTGGATGCGGTTGCAAAAACCTATCGCTATCTTGATGAAGAAGAAATTGCAAAGCAGGCTGGAGGAAAATGAATTATGATTAAGCAGTTGTTCCTACTAGTACTACTTATTGTTTCTTTGATAATGATAACGGCTTGTAGTAAGAATGATTATAGTGATCTGGAGACATTCATCAATGATTCCGGAAATGGCTTATATGGGAAGATCGATCCAGTACCGGATGTAAAATCCTATAAGCATTTTACGTATCAAGCATTTGATATAGCCAATCCATTTATGCCGCGTAAGAGTGATCAAGCACAGAATACGATAAATGGCATTCAACCAGATTTAAATCGCAGCAAGGAAGTTTTGGAATCTTATCCGTTAGAAAGTTTAGCAATGGTCGGCTCATTGCAGCGGGATGGATCAATCTATGCTTTGATAAAATCACCGGAAGGTACATTGTATCGGGTTAAAGAAGGCAATTATTTGGGGCAAAATTTTGGCAAAATCAATCATATTTCAGAAGCGGAAGTTAAGCTGGTAGAGATTGTACAGGGGGGCGTGAATGAATGGACTGAACGAGTTAGTGCACTCATGCTGAAAAATTAGAAGTACAACCATGTTAGCTATCGACAATGAGAAAAAAGATTCTGAGTTTGGGAATAGTAGCACCGTTGTTTTTTATCGTAACCGCGGTTTTTGCTGAAGAGGCTGAATCAGAGGTAGTTCAGAATACAGTCAATAGTATTCGATCGATTGATATTTCTAATATTCAAAATGGGGAAGTCGTTGCTAAGTTAACCTTAGACCGCCCACTTCAAACACTTCCAACTGGTGTTTCACTAAGCAATCCTCACCGTATCTATTTTGATTTCTACGATGTTACAAACGGCCTGGGCAGGAATGTTCAAGATGCACCAGAGAGTGATTTACATAGCATCAATATTGTTCAAGTTGGAAATCGAACTCGCGTCGTATTAAATTTATCAAAATTAATGAAGCATAATATCCGAGCGATCGATAATACGCTTTTCATTAGACTAATCGCAGTGTCTGAAAATCCGGTGGTAAGTGCTCCCGTTCGGTTTGCTGAAGCGACGGCAATCAAGCAAATGAATAGCTTGCGTGATATTGATTTTCGGCGTGGAACAAGCGGCGAGGGCCGTATCATTGTGGATATGACAAGAGCGAATACCGGCGTTGACGTTCAACGGCAAGGTAATGATATTTTTGTCGAATTTGTAGATACTTTTCTTCCCGACAATTTGAGAAGGCGTTTGGACGTTGTAGATTTTGCTACGCCGGTAAATACCGTTGAAACTTCAAAGCGGGGCGATAATGTTCGTATCATCGTGAAGTCTGGCGGTAAATGGGAGCATTCGGCTCGTCAATCGGGCACGCAATTCATTCTGGAAGTTCGGGCATTGACGGACGATGAAGAGGAGCTAGCAAAAAGAAAACGAGTCGATGGCGGTTATACGGGGGAGCGGTTATCGTTGAATTTTCAAGACGTGGAAGTAAGAGCGATATTGCAAGTTATCGCAGACTTCACCAATTTAAATATTATTGCCAGCGATTCTGTAAGTGGAAATCTGACCTTGCGCTTAAAGGACGTTCCGTGGGATCAAGCGCTGGATATCGTTTTGCAGGTACATGGATTGGATAAACGCAAAACCGGCAACGTCATTTTTGTGGCACCCGGTAAAGAAATGGCGGATAGAGAACTGCTTGATTTGGAAGCGAAATTGCAAATTACTGAAATGGAGCCATTGCAAACAGAAATTCTTCATCTCAATCATCGCAGGGTCAATTCGTTAATGTTCGAAGGGATGCTCAGCAAGCGTGGGACAATTAATTTAGATGAAATCAGTAACACCATCACGGTTACCGATATTCCGGTCAGGTTAAATGAAATTAAGAAACGCATCCAGAAACTGGATGTTTTTGAACGGCAAGTCATGATTGAAGCACGCATTGTCGAAGCGACAGATACATTCAGCCGCAATTTGGGCGCGCGTTTCGGTATCCAAAATGCAACGGGACTCGGAGATCAGAACTTAGGGATATCAGGAAATTTGACCGGATCAAGCACGTTAGCTGCGGGTGGTGCAGCCAGTGGCGCCAATAATCTGAACGTGAATTTACCTGCTGCAGCAGCCACGGGTCTGCTGGGCGGACCGGCTGCTTTAGGGCTTAGTTTGATGAAAATAAACAATAACCGCATTATCAATCTCGAGTTATCGGCATTGGAAACAGACCAACGAGGCAGAATTATCGCTAGCCCGCGTGTTGTGACTGCGCATGGAGTAGAAGCGACTATCGAACAAGGCGATCGAGTTCCGTATCAACAGGCAACCAGCAGCGGTGCTACCAGCATACGTTTTATGGATGCAACACTCAGATTAAGGGTCAAGCCATTGATTACTTATAATGGGCAAATTGATATGGAGCTAAATGTCAATCAGGATAAAATAGGTACGCCGCTCAATGCATTCCTGCCCCCTCCGATCAATACGAAGCAGGTAACGACTAAGGTGTTGGTGGAAAATGGCGGAACCGTCGTGATTGGTGGAATTTTTGACCGTACTGAGAACGAAGTGGTTAACAAAATTCCTTTGCTAGGGGATATTCCAGTGCTGGGCAATGTTTTTCGCAATACTGCTAAAGTGGATAATAAACGTGAACTACTTATTTTCGTTACACCGCGTATTTTAAGCGAGAATCTTAATATTCAGTAACTGCCGATTATTCCCCTGACGAGAAGCCGATCTGACGCCAGGCTTCATACGCAATAATCGCCACGGCATTGGATAAATTTAGGCTACGACTGGTTTTTATCATCGGTATCCTGATGCGTCCAGCATCCTGGAAGGTTTCCAAAATGTGACTAGGCAAACCGCAACTTTCCGCACCAAACAAAAAAGCATCTCCTGCTCTATACTGAACTTTGTCATAGCGTTGTTTGCCTTTAGTCGTTATTGCAAAGATGCGGTGACTCTGCAAGCTTTTGTGGCAATCCATCCAATTTTCATGAACGATCATTCGAGCAAATTCATGATAGTCCAAACCGGCGCGCAATAATTGCTTGTCTTGAAGTGGAAATCCTAGCGGCTTGACAAGGTGCAATTGCATGCCGGTATTAGCGCAGAGACGGATGATATTTCCTGTATTCGGGGGAATTTCGGGTTGGTGTAGGACAATATTAAACATGTAAGTGGGCTATTTACGATGTGTAAGAATCGATTGGATTAATTTCCCTGATTGTTCTGGCAATGATCCAGTTACTGATTTCAGCCGCACCCTGCCGACGAAGAATTTTAGCCAATTCGTTTAGTGTAGCACCCGTTGTCATGACATCGTCGACTATTGCAATATGTTTACCCGACAAGTCAATTTTACAGTCAAAAGCTTTACGAATATTTTTTTGCCGATCTTTCCAAGGTAGTCCCGTTTGCGGCGGAGTATGCTTGATACGAGTGCAACTATCAGGTAGCAACGCAATATGCAATTGCTTGGAAAGATAACGGCTCATTTCCAATGCTTGATTAAAACCGCGCTCACGCAATCTGATTGGGTGTAAGGGCATAGGGATCATAACATCCGGCATGGTGACTGTTGTTTTTAATTGTGCTACAAGCAGATTCGCTAAAATAGGGGCAATCGCCAAATTTGCCCGATACTTAAAAGAATGGATTAATGCATCTATCGGAAAGGCATAGCGGACAGCGGCAATGGAACGCGTGAAAGCCGGCGGTTTAGTCAAACAAGTTCCACATATTTCTGACGTGGGCACTGGCCACAAACACACGGGACAATGTGCTGCTGGCAATTGTGGCAAGTGATCAGTGCACGACGCGCACAAGTCGTGTTGTGCGCCGATGCCACACAGTACGCAGTTTTTCTCTTTGAAAATTGGCATTATAAATGCTTATTCGCCAGGCAATAAATGGTGGAAAAATTGACAGCGTTGATTGAATCCTTGATCATCCGAACTAATTGGCAATTAAAATGTTTATTGCCCTTTCCCTTTCAACAGTTAACAGGTAAATCGGCATGAATTACAACTCATTTACAGCTTATGAAACACACGACAGTTTAGTCAATAACACTGCAAAATCAGAAGATGTGGCACAATGGAGCGTGGCTGAAGTTCAGTCATTACTCGATATGCCCTTTAACGATCTGATTTACCGTGCGCAATGTGTGCATCGGCAATACCACGATGCCAATGGCGTACAATTGTCTACGCTTATTTCTGTAAAAACGGGCGGCTGTCCGGAGGATTGCGGTTATTGCCCGCAAGCGGCGCGTTATCACACCAGTGTTGACAATCAGGACATGCTCTCGCTGGATGAAGTGGTCACCGCGGCAGCGGCGGCAAAGGCCAAAGGTGCTTCGCGGTTTTGCATGGGCGCTGCATGGCGTGGACCAAAGCAACGCGATATCGAAAAAATGACTGAAATGGTGCGCGCAGTCAAAGCGCTCGGCATGGAAACCTGTGCCACGCTAGGTTTGCTGAAACCTGGTCAGGCGCATCAATTAAGCGAAGCAGGTTTGGATTACTACAATCACAATCTCGATACCGCGCCGGAATATTATGAAGAAATTATTACCACACGGCAGTATCAAGATCGCTTGAATACTTTGCAGGAAGTGCGTAATGCAGGCATTAACGTGTGTTGTGGCGGTATCGTAGGCATGGGTGAAACACGAGAAACTCGCGCCGGATTGATCGCGCAATTGGCCAATTTGAATCCCTATCCCGAATCGGTACCGATTAATCAATTGGTGCAAGTTAAAGGAACGCCGCTTTATGGCACTGCAACGCTCGACTCCTTCGAATTCGTTCGTACTATTGCCGCTGCGCGGGTTACGATGCCAAAAGCGATGGTGCGGCTATCCGCCGGCCGGCAGGAAATGTCCGAGGCTATTCAGGCATTGTGTTTTTTAGCAGGCGCCAATTCCATTTTTTATGGCGACAAATTGTTGACGACGGGAAATCCGGAAGTGGATCGCGATCAAGCGCTATTGGATAAATTGGGGTTGCACGCATTATCATAGATGATTCCAGGTCTGGCTGAGCAGCTTCGAATCCGCGAGCAGCAAGGGTTGCGGCGTGTTCGGCAAGTTATCGAAAGCCCGCAAGCAAGCCATATCGCCATTGATGGTCGGGATTATCTCGCCTTTTGCAGTAACGATTATTTGGGGCTTGCCAGTCATCCGCGCTTAATCGAAGCGGCTTGCGAAGGCGCGCAGCACTATGGTGTCGGCGCAGGCGCATCGCATCTCATCAATGGCCATTTCTCGGCACATCATGACGTAGAGCAGGCGTTGGCAGAATTCAGCGGTTTTCCGCAAGTCTTGCTATTTTCCACTGGTTATATGGCCAATATCGGTGCAGTCACGGCGCTGGTCGGGCGCGAAGATGCCATTTTTGCCGACAAGCTTAATCATGCGTCGCTGAATGACGCAGCGTTATTATCGCGGGCGCAATTCATCCGTTATCCGCATTTGGATTTGGCAGCATTGGAGAAGCGGTTGGCAGCGGCCGATTCGCGGCGTAAGCTGGTTATTTCCGATGCAGTGTTCAGCATGGAAGGCGATATCGCACCGATCCAACAGTTGGTAGCATTGTGCGAGCGTTATCAGGCGTTATTATTATTAGACGATGCGCATGGTTTTGGCGTGCTGGGGCAGCGGGGGCGGGGTAGTTTATTCATGGTGAATCAAATCAATAACCATTCTCCAAATATCGTGTACATGGCAACGCTGGGTAAAGCGGCTGGTGTGTTTGGCGCATTTGTCGCGGCACAAGACGAGGTCATCGAAACCCTCATTCAATCGGCGCGTAGTTATATTTATACCACGGCTACGCCACCCCTGTTGTCGCATGCGTTGTTGGCGAGTCTCAAATTGATCGAACAAGACGAGTGGCGGCGGGAAGCTTTGGCGAGAAACATTGCGCAACTCAAAGCAGAATTGTTGTCGTTACCCTGGAAATTGTTGCCGTCGATTACTCCGATTCAACCCCTATTGATTGGTGACAGTAATGAAGCGGTACGAATTAGCCAGCATCTGCGTGAGCAAGGATTGCTGGTTCCGGCCATTCGCCCACCCACTGTGCCGCAGAGCACAGCACGACTGCGTATTTCGCTCTCGGCTGCGCACCAGCCGCAAGATATCACGCGCCTGTCACAAGCATTGCAGGAATTGGCAACATCATGACAAAGTTGTATGTTGAATCCATCGGCATGGGACCGGATCTTGTGTTATTGCACGGCTGGGCGATGCACAGCGGTATTTGGGGCAGTGTGCGGGAGTCGCTGGCGCAGCGGTTTCGTCTGCATCTGGTCGATTTGCCCGGTCATGGCTTAAGCCCTTTCAGCGAACCTGGAACGCTCGATCATTGGGTTGAAGCCGTCAGCGCCATGCTTCCGCAACGCTGCATGCTGGGTGGCTGGTCGTTGGGCGGTCAGGTTACGATGGAATTGGCAGTACGGCAGCCGCAACGCATCGAGAAACTGGTGCTGATCTCCACCACGCCGTGCTTTGCCAAGCGCGACAACTGGCAATCGGGAATGGAGCATAAATTACTGCAATTGTTTTTGGAAAACCTGAAACTCAATTATGCCGCCACGATCAATCGCTTTCTGACGTTGCAAATAAGCGGGGATCGCGATGCCAGTCAGATTTTGTCGCAATTGCGCAAAAACTTCTTTCAACGTACCGAACCCGATCCCGATGCTTTGCAAAAGGGCTTGAAAATTTTGCAATATAGCGACTTGCGCAATCGTATCGTGAATATTCAACAGCCTGTTTTAATCGTACATGGCGAAAATGATGTGATCACGCATCCGGCATCGGCCGATTGGATGCATCGGCAGTTGCCGCAATCTCAGTGCGTGAAGTTCGCGCACTGCGGCCATGCGCCATTTTTATCGTATCCTGAACAATTTGTAGCTTACCTTAATGAATTCCAGACAAGTTCTTGATAAAAAACTATTGCGTGCTTCATTTGAGCGCGCTGCGGACAGTTATGATCAGGCAGCGGTGCTACAGCGTGAGATCAGCAATCGTATGCTGTCGCGTCTCGAATACATCAAATACCAACCGGATGTAATTATCGATGCCGGTAGTGGCACGGGCTACGGCATGCAACAACTTGCCAAACGCTATCCAAAAAGCCGGCTGATTGCAATGGATATAGCCTGGGCGATGTTGTCGCATGCCCGGCCAAATACCGCTTGGTGGCAACGCATCGTGCCGTTACAACAGCAGCATACGCACTATGTGTGCGCCGATATTGAGCAATTCCCCATTCAAAACGACAGTGTCGGCATGATTTGGTCGAACCTTGCCTTGCAATGGTGCAATGATCTGCAGCACACTTTCGCCGAAATGCACCGTATATTGCGCGCAGATGGTTTGTTGATGTTCAGCACTTTTGGCCCGGATACCTTGAAAGAATTGCGCCAGTCGTTCGCGAAAGCCGATTCGTATGATCACGTCAACCGTTTTGTCGACATGCACGACATCGGCGATCTATTATTGAACAACCGTTTTTCTACCCCGGTTATGGATATGGAATATCTCACGCTGACGTATGATGACGTAATCAGTGTGATGCGCGATTTGAAAGCGATCGGCGCGCATAATGTCGTGCAAGGCCGGCGCCAGGGGCTGATGGGTAAAAAACACTGGCAGCAAGCCATCGATGCTTATGAAACGCTGCGCCGTGCCGGCAAACTGCCAGCCACTTTTGAAGTGGTGTACGGCCATGCTTGGAAACCGCGCGATCCCCGTTCGATACTGACGCCGGAAACGCGCCGGCAATTGGGTTTGCCACCTTAAACATGGGACGTGGCTACTTCGTGACCGGCACCGACACCGGAATTGGCAAAACCGCCATCAGTTGCGCCTTGCTGCGTGCTTTTGCGATCCAAGGATTGCATGCTGTTGGCATGAAACCCATTGCGGCAGGCAGCGACAACGGTCAATGGCTGGATGTCGAACAATTGTTTGCGGCTGGCAATGTCCAGGTGACACGTAAACAGATCAATCCGTATGCCTTCGATCCGCCGGTATCCCCGCATATCGCCGCGCACCAAGCCGGAATAGAAATCGATCTGAGCATAATTCGGCAAGCATATCAGCAACTCAGCGATAAGGCGGATATTGTCATCGTCGAAGGCGTCGGCGGTTTTCTGGTTCCCATCCATCCACAGCAAACCGGTGCGGATTTGGCGCGCGCGTTAAATCTTCCGGTCATCCTGGTGGTCGGCATGCGGCTGGGTTGCTTGAATCACGCACTGCTGACCGCGCAAGCAATCCGTGCTGCCGGTTTGACTCTAGCAGGCTGGGTGGCGAATGGTATCGATGCGCAAATGATGATGCTGAAGGAAAATATTGCGACGCTGGAGCGGCAATTGGATGGGCCGTTGCTGGGGGTGGTGCCGTTTGATGTGAAGATGGATGCACACAAAACTGCCGGCTTTATGGATGTTGCAAGACTAGCAAACCGTGGGAATACACTAATATGATTGTGATATATAGCTTCGTTGTGGATTAATTACATATTAACTCTCATGCCCGATAATAATCCGCACTATTGGTCCCACTACATCACCGAAACCAGCAACGCCCTGGATCTCGAGCCCGGTCTGTTTACCTGGAATGATCCGCGTAAAATCGCATTGTCGTTGAAACATTCGGCAGACAGTAGTCAGCGGCGTAAGGCGGAGCCGTTTGCATCGGCAATGTCGATGCTGAATTTTTACATCAACCGGGCGGGGAAGCATTTATCTGCACAGCAGCGCGAAGTGTTGGAAAAAGCCAAAGATGAGCTGCGGGAATTGTATGGAAAAGCGCGGGTCAATATTCGTTAGGGATTCGTTGAGCAACCTGCATTTGTCATTGCGGATGAAGTGAGGGATCTTCGTGAACCCACAATATGGATTATTGCCATGCCCGAAATGACAGGAATGCAGGGTTTTTGCTAGCATGTGATATCTTGTTTATCAGCTATTATGAGTAGATTCGCCATGTCATGAGTTATATCGATTTAACCCCTCATCAATTCAATCCAGAAAGCCATTGGGATCAGCCGCTAAACAGTTTAGATGTGCCGCCAGCACGCGAGCTGGCGTTGTTTGACCAGAACGGCTACGATCTGACCGACTTGGAACAGCGTTACGCTGAGGCCAATCTGATGTCAGCGCATGCTCACCGGGAGCACCGGCGTGCACTGAAGGCGCCGTGGTTTATACAACCGGAGCGGGTCGAAGGCGCGGTATTGAATCACAGTCTGTTGTTTGAGCGCAAAGGCTATGCCGGAGAAGCATTGCAGCAATTGCAACGCTGGGCCAAAGTAAACCCATTGATTTACAAAATCATCCGCATTCGTCCGAAATGGGGACTCGATTTCAGCATGGACTATGCCGATCGCGATGGCAATGTGTTCGAAGTATTGCACTGGGAATACGACGGTTTTGATTTTGCTGAGGTCGAAGCCCGCAAACAGCAGCTCGAAACTAAATTTGCCGCTATCGACTGGGACGATGCCGCTAGCCGCATCTTGAAACAGAAAGATCAATGGCATCACCTCGATTTTTTCGCGCAAAGCGACTGGAAGTGCAATTACTTCGGCATCGTCAAGGAACGCTTCAAGATGGTGATTTGGGAGTAAGCGAGCAATTGATAAAGGAATTTGCAGGCACTTCGGGTTCAGCCGGATTAGCTGTAAATTTTTAAAATGATTTGTGCACGAGCAATTAATCTGTTTCCTTAAGCGACCATATCGACCTTGCCGGTTTTCAGATTATATACGCCGCCCACCACAAGCAGCTTTTTCTCCGCGACCAATCGATTAAGAATGGGTGTCTGCTTCTTCAATTCTTGCACATTTTGTATGACATTCATTTTAACGACATCATCGATACGATTTTTCGACTGCTTATCAATGGCTCTTACTGCCGGTGCCAACGCACTGGCGATAGATTGAATATGCCCGGGAAATTGCGTGCTGTTATCTACGGCGTCGATAGCCGCCTGGATTGCGCCGCAGCTTTCATGGCCCAGGACCATGATCAGGGGCGTATGCAACACAACCGCGGCATACTCGAGCGTGGCTACAAAATCCGTAGTTAAATAATTGCCGGCTACGCGCGCGACAAATAAATCCCCTCGTTGCTCATCAAAGCAGAACTCCGGACTTATTCTGGAATCGGCGCAGCTTAATATACTGGCATAAGGATTCTGGCCTTTAACCAAAGCTGCGCGTTCATGTTCAAAATTCAGCGGAGTGGAGAGACCGGCAACGTAACGATCGTTACCTGCCATTAACCTTTCTAAGGCTGCTTCCGGTGTGAGTACATTTTCAGGCTGCGGCGGTTCCTTAATCACACCCGATGTGGCCATGACCTGATTGGTTGCTGCGATTCCCAGACCCAATGCGGATGCCGCAGTGAGTTTTAGAAATGAGCGTCTGTGCTGATTTTGCTGCAGGTCTTTGTTTTCTTGTTTGTTGGGTAACTTGCACATTTTTTGTTCTATTTCCTAAAATAATGGATGAATGAATTGCCTCTATTGTATAAGAACATACAACGCTTGCGAATAAATGAGGCGATAATAAGCCTACAAAGCTATACAATACGTTTTCATTTTCCTCCAGCACTGCGTCAAGAGAATAGGCCCAGCCTGATTATCCATCCTTAAATTCGTAAAGAAATTATGCGCTTCACTGTCGTCACCTATGGAACAACTGGAGATACCCTTCCGTTGATTGGATTATGTCGTGGTTTGTTGGATGCGGATCATGAAGTTCATTTTCTTGCGGATCGGTCCGCTCTGGCGACTGCGCAAGCACATGGAATTTCTTTTCATGCGCTGAGTGGCGACATGAAGGCAGCAGTTGGGGATGATGGTGCATTCTCTAAGCTGATGCGGGAAGGAAGCGATGTGACGCAAATGGCCAAGGCGGTTGCGCATATTGCCGACGAAAATACGGTTTCGTGGATGAGAGAGATTGCCGATCACGCTCAATTTTCCGATGCAATTCTGTTTTCAGGCATTGCGAGTTACGTCGGTTTGTCTGTGGCGGAGTATTTGCATATGCCGGCTATCGGCCTGGGGCTTTGGCCGATGTCGCCGACCCGGGCGTTTGCTTCGCCGCTGTTGCCCCCTTGGCGGATGCCAGGCTGGTTGAATCTGATCAGTCATCGTGCGGTTAACGCTTTGTTGTGGCAGTCATTCCGCAAGCGCATCAATGAAGCACGCCGTGAAGTGTTGGGTCAAGCGCCACGCAATCGGATGTGGTGCGATTACCCGATTCTGTATGGCATGTCGCGCCATCTAGTGCCACAACCGGAAGATTGGCCTGAGATCTGGAAAATATGCGGCGCATGGTATGTCGATTCCGGCACCTGGGAACCGCCAGTCGCTTTGGCGGAATTCCTTTCTTTCGGCGAGCTGCCGATTTATGTAGGTTTTGGCAGCATGGCAGGGTTTGACCGGAAAAAGCTCTTAGTCACCGTCGTCGATGCCATTGACGGGCGTCGAGCCCTTTTTTATCCTGGATGGAGCGGCGTTGATTCTACCTTATTGCCTGAAAATTTTTTTGTCATTGGCGATACGCCGCATCACTGGTTGTTTCCCCGTACTGCAATGGCGATTCATCATGGTGGCGCTGGTACGTCGCATGCCGCATGTCGAGCGGGTGTGCCGTCGATTGTGATTCCATTTGCCGGCGATCAATTTTTCTGGGCAGACCGATTGACAGCAGCACGTGTTGCACCGAATTATATTCACCATACCAAAATCAATGCAAAAAGCTTATCTGACATGATTGCTTTCGCTGAAATGCCAGAAATTGTCCGGTGCGCAAATGCTTTGGGTGAAGCAATGGAGGAAGAACAAGGAGTGTCCCGTGCAGTGGAACATATTGAAAAGCTCATGGCACAATCGCCATCATCGAGGAAAAACGGTAGTTTGTAACTTTTATCTTTCCGAATATAGTGGGGTACCCTTGATTATTGATCAATACGTGATAGGTATTTGGGTATTTACAAGAGAAAAATCAGGGCGGCATGTATTATTACAAAGAAATAATTAGCGCGATTGCCATCGTGTTGACACTGACAGCCTTCATTCCCTATATCCGCGCAATCTTTAACGGTACCATTACGCCGCACGTGTTTTCCTGGATCATCTGGGGCGTCACAACATTTTTTGCTTTTCTGGCGCAGCTCCAGGATAAAGGAGGCGTAGGAGCTTGGCCGATCGGCGTTTCCGGCAGTATTACAATTTTCATTGCTTGCTTGGCTTATTTAAAACGTGCGGATGTGACGATTACAAAAACTGATTGGATATTTTTTATTTCGGCGTTGTCGTCGTTGCCGTTGTGGTATATGACTTCCGATCCGTTATGGGCGGTAGTTACCTTGACCATTGTCGATGTACTCGGATTTGGGCCGACTATCAGGAAAGCTTATTATTTCCCCTATTCAGAATCATTGTTGTTTTTTGGTTTGTTCACGGTTCGCAATTTGCTGGTGATGATGGCGATGGAAAATTTTTCCGCAACGACGCTATTATTTCCAGCCTCCATTGCAGCAGTATGTGTGGTTCTGATGTGCTTAATTGCCTATCGCAGGCGGGTTGTTGTCGCAAATCGAATTGAATCCATTCGATTGCGCTAACATCAAATTAACGTTTGTTCGTTTCGCATTTGAGGGTGGATTAAGGTCTATAAGTATGGCTATGATATGATGGCAGTGGATTTAGTTATTGTTTAAAAATCAACATCGTTTTAAAAAAGACAATCTGGTCTACTTGCCGGAGGTTTCATGATGGCTGATATTTTCTTTGACATAGGCGGCAATATCCGGGCGGTTGGTTCTATCCGCCGTGGAATAGATGGTCAGCCGCAATCACTCGATTCATCGATTGCAGACGGCGATACCATTGGTTTTCATCTCCGCGGAAGCGGATCGGTGCGTTTTCTCGGTGTGGATACCCCGGAAAAAAACTTTCAACTGCCAGGGTCGCAAGCTTCGCGCCGTCTTGATTCGGCGGAATGGGATGCGTATCTCACCGATCCTTTTTTGCCCGGGTTGGGTTCGTATCATCTCGATGCCAGGCTGATTGAATACTTGCGTGGCCGTGTTGGTCCCGGTGCCGGTATCAATCACCGCTTTCACGGTGAAAGAGCGGAGCAGGCATTAATCGAGCAGGTGCAGGCGGATATGGACGCATTAGGGCAAAACCCGGATACCTTCGGATATTTTTTTGCGTTTTCCCATGAAGTATTTGATGCGTATGGCCGCTTTTTGGCTTTTATTAATCGCAATCAACCCAATGCCAATACTCCGAATTCGCGACCGCTCTCGTACAATGAGCGTCAGCTCGAAAAGGGAGTCGCGCTGCCTTATTTCATTTGGCCAAATATTGCACCATTTCGAGAGAAATCATTACTGGATGCCGTGTTTGCGCCTGGCATGGCAAAGCGGGTCGCTGAATCCAATATTGATTTGAGCCGTGCGCGTAATTTTGTAAGTCAAGCGCGTGCTAACAAGATCGGTGTTTTTAACTCGGATAATACGCTGTGCTTGGAAGCATTTGAGGTGCGTTATCTCGGACGGCGCGAAATACCCAATCGCGCAGTGATCGATTTGAGCCGCGATGATGACGTCATCTTGCAGGCGCAGCATTACTTCCGCATTCCCAATGTGGAAGACCGTCTATATATTCCGCCTGCATTCGTTCCATTGTTTGTCACGAGGGGGTGGCGTCTTGAAGGCTGGTTTTAAAGATTAAAGATAATGATGGATCGGTAACGTCTTACTTTTTTTGATATCAAGGGAGATTAAGGATGGCTTATAAGGAATATAAAGTATTGCATATCACAGAAGGCGGGTTGGGGACGATTTTCTTGGGAGCGTCCGGTATTCCGATTAAGCGACTGGAGGTTACGCTCAATAAAGAGGCGGCCGATGGTTGGACGCTATTATTTCAATTTGTCGAGCAGAAGCGTTTTATGCTGTTTTGGAAACGTGAAGCGGTAATTATCACGCTGGCACGTTAGTGCAATGAAAACTAAAGAAGCAATTCAGGAAGACGAGGAGCGTATCCGGAAATTAGTGCGCGAATTACCGGAGGAGCAGCGATTCCAATTCTTTAAACGAACGGAACAACGATTGAAAGATCCCGATACTTACGCAACATTGAATTATTTATTCATTGCCGGATTGCATCATTTTTATCTGGGCAAATGGGTACGGGGATTAGTCAATTTAAGTATATTTCTGTTCGGTGTGATACTGCTTTTTACGGGACTTGCACTGGCCGGGGTGGTTCTGCTAATCGCTATCACCATAGTTGAACTCAAGGCGTTGTTTAAATCCCAGGATATCATTCAGGATTACAACAATGCTGTCATGATAGCCATTTATCGTGAAATAACCGGAGATTTATGAGCTTATATTGGCACTGTCATGGAATATCGATCAGTACGGAAATCTAAGATAATTTTAGCCGATCCTATCGGAAACGGGATCGGCTAGTGCATTGTTGGATCAGTATAAAGAATCAGCGACTTCAAGGTAATTATTGCAACACTCTTTGAATGGCCGCAGCCAATTCATCCGCTACAAACTTGGCAACGTAAGCATCGGCACCAACTGATTTAACGTGATTTTCATTGGCCTCGCCAGTTAGTGAGGAATGAATCACAACTGGGATTGATTTGAATTGCTGGTTGTTCTTGATATTGCGAGTGAGGGTAAAGCCATCCATTTCGGGCATTTCGAGATCGGTAAGTACGAGTGCAACTTTGTCTTGAAGTGATTTACCTTCCGCTTTGGCTGCATCGGACAGAGCTTGAATTTTTGTCCATGCTTCGAGTCCAGTTTTAGTCATGACAAAAGGTAGATTCAGTGTTTTAAGAGTATTCTCAAGCATGCTGCGTGCCAGCGGTGAGTCGTCGGCAGCGAGAATAATTTTGCCGGAAGGAAGCTTAAATGTCGTATCAATTTTATTGGGAACAAAGTTTTCTGCGGTACCAGGTAAAACATCGCGCAGGATTTGTTCGACGTCGAGAACCTGGGCTAATCGGGAATCTTCCGTGTTGCCATCGAGCCGTGCAATGCTGGTAATAAGATTTCCGCCTTTACCTTCCGCGGCGATAACTTGATTCCACTCCAGACGTACGATTTCATTGACTTCTTCGATTGCGAAAGCTTGCGTTGATCTTGCGTATTCAGTGACGAGTAGGATCGGAGTTCCTTTTTTAGGCGTGCACCCTACAACTTTAGGTAAATCGATGACTGTAATGACTTGTCCCCGAATATTGGCAACACCCAATACATTAGCGGGAGCGTTAGCGATTGCGGTGATAGTTGGCATAACAAGGATTTCGCGTATTTTGAATACATTGATGCCAAATAATTCGCGATGACCAGTGCCACGAGCATCTCCTAATCTGAACAGCAATAACTCAAATTTATTACTGGCCGTTAAATTAGTGCGCTCGTCAATTTCGTGTAATGTTGTTGGGTTCATGGCATCCTCTCCGTGGTTATTGACATTAGATTGAATAGTGTAAGGTATCGGCTATAAGGCAAAAAGCTTGATAAATTAAGCAAAATAATGGTGGCTTGGATGCCGCTGAAGCATATGCGCTTTTGCCGAAGAAAAGTGTGTCATATCAAATTCAAGCCTGGCTAAGGGCTAATTTATCGTTTCGCCGACGCGATTAACCCATCCCAGAGCCTGCGTTTCTATATTTGTGAATTCGTTCATACTCAAAAAACCAAGTTCCGAGACAATGGCTTGAATGGAAACCGTTTCGCCTTTTTCTTTGGCTTCAATCAATTTCAATGACTGACCTAATCGTCCTTGGCGGGTTATTAATGCTTTGCTGATGTCATCAGATATCCCCAATTTATCAACAATCTTGTGCATATCAATACCGAGTAGTTCATCGAGCAGCGAAAGCATTCCAACCATGTATGCTCTTTCCTGGTAATTCTTATCATGCGGGCGTTCAATGGTTGCAATGAGCTCCATCGATCTGCCACGTGTCACAGCGGATTGAGTTATCGAGCCCAAACTACTGTCCTCTGTTGGGTTCGAGGTGTAGAGCAACAGTTGTATCCATTTTTGTAATTGCTTGAGTCCCATTAAACCGATGGCTTGCTTGATAGAATTAATTTTTTGGGGCGTGCCATCATTACCGGAGTTGACCATGCGCAAAAGGTTATAACTTAAACCCGGCTGATGTTTAAATTCTTTTTCGATTTCATCAATGTTATTTATCTGGCTTGTGCCTTCATAATTGTCATCCTGACTATCATTGCACGTGGTCAGGGATAGCAGCTTCAGCAATGATGCTTTGTCAGGTTCGGCGCGTTTTACTGACATGACTTCGGGTTTAGCAAAATAATAACCTTGAAACATTTGAAAGCCCAATTGCCGGCAATGCGCTTCTTGTTCGCGGTTTTCAACTTTCAATGCTAATAATAAAACTGGCCAGCGATTGAGTTCGACCACAAGCTTGCTAAGCTCGTTTTGATTTAATGCCAGTATGTCGACTTTGACGACGCTGACCAAAGGCAGCAATAATTCCACTTTCTGGTTAATTGCTACAATATTATCCAACGCAAATTGATAGCCTTTTTTCTTCAACTCCTTACAGCGTTGCATGAATTCTGGTGTAATGGATGCAGATTCTTTGACTTCCAATACGATATGTTTGCTTGGCAGTAAAGTAATGATGTCGCTCATGATAAGATCGGGGTCGGCATTGATGAAGCCGCGTTGTCGTCCCAGCACATTATGAATGCCGAATTTGCCGTAAGCATTTACAATGACATTGGCAGAAGCGGACAAATCATCGGTAACATGCGCAGCTTCTTCGGTTTCTTCTTGTCTGAATAGTAGCTCAAAAGCTACTAGATTATGATTACGATCCAGGATCGGTTGCCGACCAAGAAAAAAGCCTCCCATATCTTTCTCCAAATGAAAATTTGTCGGGAAAAGCATATAACAATTCATAGAGCGGCTTTATGTAAAAAAAAATAGCTTTTTATGGCCTAATCATAAATTTACGTAAGCAATGCATTGTCTATCTACTTTTCAATTCATCGTATTGTTTTTTTAACCTGTTGTTTTTTTAGGCGCCACATGACTAATATTATTTCTTGTTTGCGGGAATATGCCGAGATTATCGATAAATGGCTGGCGCTGTTTTGCATTGTCTGGGTAAGTATTCTCATTGCGCTTAACTATCAGTTAGGCATTGAAAATCGATGGATAGCGGGACTAGATACTCGGGTCGAACGATGGTTTGCATTGTTTCTCATGTATTGCTGTGCATTTATTGTTCCCTATTTATTCGCTATTTCATTCAGAAAGCAGTTAGTAATGACTACCCCTGCATTTTGGCTGTTATTGCTCTGTGCACCCGCGTTGTTCGCGCTTAAAGTCAGTGTGGCCAATCCATTGGAAAATAAAATCGAGGGAATTTGGGGAAGCTATTTAACGGCTGTCACGACGTTGCCTTTTAAGCTGCTGATTGTAATAATTCCATTAGTTGTCATATATAAGATCCTGCCTAAGCAGCAAAGCTTCTGGGGCATGACAATCAAAGGGGTATCGTGGCAGCCTTATTTTCTGATTCTTGCATTGATGCTGCCACTCATTATATTTGCCAGCTCACAATCGGACTTTTTAAATACCTATCCGCAACTGAAGAAAATTGCTTTTATTATCCCATATACCGATTTTCCGCTGATATTACAGCTACTGTATGAAATCAGTTATGGCATTGATTTTGTTACCATCGAATTGTTTTTTCGTGGTTTCTTGATATTTGCATTTATGCGCTATGCGGGTGTAACTGTGATTTTGCCTATGGCCACATTTTATTGCAGCATACATTTTGGCAAGCCTTTGTTCGAGTGTATTTCCTCTTTTTTTGGAGGCGTGCTGCTTGGCATGATCGCGCATAAAACTCAGTCCATTGCGGGTGGATTGGCTGTGCATTTAGGGGTAGCCTGGATGATGGAAGTCGGCGGTTATCTGGGGAATCTGTGGAATGAATGAAAAGGTATTAAATAACTGGTTATCCGTTCTCTGCGTGTTCAGCGACGATGATAATTGCGATGGTAGAATGATCGAGTGAGCAGCCAAGTGGCGACTCACTCTTTAAGGCTAAGGTTATTGTTTGTTTGACAATCTGACGGTTCCAGCGCTATTTAAATAAGCACCAAGGCGTTTGGCCAGATAGACTTCCACATCGCCCGTTGACGTGCTGGTTTTTGTTTCCAGACCGAGTCCGCAGTCATAGATTTGAGCATCCAGGATGGCTACGCGTGTGTTGTGGTTTTCATTGATTGTTTTGGCTTGAAAGTTGGCGTATGTGTTGGCTGAACCCTTAGAGGTATCGACAACTACCGTTCCATCGGGCAACGTTATTACTACACGGCCGTCAGCAAGTAAATTTGCGGTTGCTACGGCTTCAGCACGTAAGATGTTATAAGTTGCTGAATTGGAAACTGCTTCCAACTTGTTTTTGAAACTGGTTACTCTGGCAGGAGTCAAAATGGCATTCAATGTTGTATATGGCGCTTGAGTAACTTTGGTTTGAACTTGCGGTGCGCAAGCTGCCATAACGTTGAAGCTCAGTAAACATAATGCCGCAACCGCTATCATTGACGAGATTTTTTGCATTTTCATAAGTTTCTCCAAAAGAGTTATTTGAATTTCATAAATGCATCACAGTCATTTGATACATCCTAAACACACCAGCAACGTGTTTATTCATGCATCGACTGGAATGCGCATAAGCCGCAAGAACAATCTTCGATTTATGCTGTCAGGAATGCTAACAGCCGCTGATGACACGCCAGTGTCAGAGGTATTTCAATCATATTAAGTTTTTGCGAAACCAGAGACTGTGGAAGTGATGATTAACCGGATAACTCAAGCTACGGAGTGGGTAAACCGGCTGGTTTGACAATCGATAGGATACTCGGTAGATTGCCGGGAATTAAGAAGATTAATGTTTTTCGACACCTGCGTTCGTTGTAAATCCGGTATCGGTATTATTTCAATGTGTTAGATTTTTTGCCGGCCATGTTTTTTGTTTTGCCAATCATTGACCGCTTATTTTCTTATGGCCGACTAGTCTTTTTGTGAGTCAGTCTGATTATATTCGTTAAATTGATTGATTCTGAAGCGACATACACAGTGTGATGCTGGATATTTTTGAAGTGAGAATTGTTTTATGTCTGAAGTGGCAGCAGTAATAGAAAGTCCGAGTAACAGCGCGGGACTCAGTGCGCAAGCGATCGGTGAACTGAATGGTCGCTACCACCCATTTGATTTCGAAGCACGTTTACGCCGGTTGTATAGGGATTTTGATCCAGAGAAAATCATGATAACGTCTTCCTTTGCAGCTACTTCTGCGTATTTTTTGCATATTATTTCGCGTATCTGGCCGGAGCAAAAAATTTTTTTCATCGATACAGGTTTTCATTTTCCCGAAACCTTGATGTATCGCAATTATTTAGTCAAGCTCTACGATCTTAAAGTTGAAGACTTACGTGCGGATGAGTATCAGCATCAATATAGTGAAAAAGAGAAGTTGTACGAAACAGACCCGGATTTTTGCTGTGCAATTAATAAAATCAATCCGTTGGAAGCGATTAAGCCCAATTATCATATCTGGGTATCAAGCTTGATGAGCTGGCAGACCGACCATCGTGCCGGCTTGGATATTTTCGAGGAGCGGCGCGGCATTATCAAATTCAATCCGATGATTGATGTCACGCGCGAAGCGCGTGATGCTTATATCCGCGAGCACAATCTTCCTTTCCATCCGCTCGTGCAAGAAGGATATGCTTCCATCGGCTGCACGCACTGCACGGTAAAAGGAGAAGGTCGCAGCGGCCGTTGGATGGGAAAACCTAAAACTGAGTGCGGTTTGCATCTCTAGTTTTCATTTTTTTTTAAGTTTTTCCATGGCACTAATCAGCGCCGCCTGTATGCCGGGTTCCCATACCGAATGCCCGGCATCGTCGATGATGATATATTCGGCCTGCGGCCAAGCATGGTGTAAATCATCCGCGCTGACGATCGGGCAGACCGCATCATAACGTCCTTGTACAATCGTGGCAGGAATATGGTGCAGTTTGTGCACGTTATCGAGCAACGAATTCTCAGGCAAGAATATGTCGTGACAGAAATAGTGAGCTTCCATGCGCGCAAGTCCCAATGCCACCGTGTCGCTAGCAAAATAGCTGACTGTTGCAGGACTAGGTAGCAGCGTGGAGCACGAACCTTCGTAGGTACCCCATGCACGGGCTGCAGGCATATGGATGGCCGGATCCGGGTTGTTTAAGCGTTGATAGTAAGCGGACAAGATGTCATTGCGTTCTATAGCAGATAAGGGTGAGGTAAATTCCCGCCAGGCTTCCGGAAAGAAATTCTTTAATCCGTATAAAAACCAATCGATTTCTTGTTCGCGGCATAAAAAAATACCGCGCAAAATGAAACCCAAGCAGCGTTCCGGATAAACCTCGCCATAGGCAAGCGCTAGTGTACTTCCCCAAGAACCGCCAAATATAAACCAGCGATCGATGGATAAATATTGTCGGAGTAGTTCCAAGTCATTAATCAAATGGGGTGTGGTATTGTCGCGCATTTCTCCCAATGGTGTAGAGCGTCCTGCGCCTCTTTGATCGTATATGACAATGCGATAATATGTCGGATCAAAAAAACGACGATGCTTGGGTGTGGCTCCAGCGCCAGGGCCGCCATGTAAGAATACAACGGGCACGCCTTGCGGATTGCCCGATTCTTCCCAGTACATAGTATGCAATTTATCCAGTGGTAAGACTCCGTTACGGTAGGGTTCGATTTCAGGATACAGTTCGACGGGCAAAAAAGTGTTCATGGTTATTTACAGAGTTGGTAAAAAATTGTAGAAAAAGGTGGCAAACAGCACAGAGTTCAAATTATTAATGCATTATAGTTCTGATATATTGATAAACAGTACACTGTTTTAAATACTTTAAGGAATTATCATATGCCTGATATTACAATGAAAGAACAAGAGATTTCTATGTTAAGGGAAGAAATGGAAATATTGATGCGTGAGCGCCAAAGTCTATTGAACGCTGCGGGTGCGGCTGCAGTTTTTGTAGCCAATCTAGACAGTGCATCACTACCGAATTCTGCCCGTAAGGCTGCCAAGATACTATCGAACTCTTTAAATAGTTTATCCGAAGAAACCCTGCGGGACGCGTTGGAGAAAGTAAGAACCGAGTTTTTTGTCCGTGCATGAACACAATACAAACATAGCCATTCCTAAAGTTGGGCTTGTCCTGACGGGAGGCGGTGCACGTGCAGCTTATCAAGTGGGTGTGTTGCGGGCAATCGCTGAATTGTTGCCTGATAAAAGACGCAATCCATTCCCAGTCATTTGTGGAACCTCGGCGGGCGCGATCAATGCTACCAGCATTGCTGTAGCCGCAAACAACTTCGCTGAGGGGATCCAGCAGCTAGAAGCCGTTTGGTCTAATTTTCATATCGATCAGATCTATCGATCTGATTTCTTTGGCGTATTGCATAATACGTTACGTTGTCTGTTGTCGTTGGTGTCAAGTGAATATGGTGAGCATAATCCAATTTCATTATTGGATAACGCGCCCTTATACGCCTTATTAAAAAAACGTTTCCCGTTTCGTTCCATCCAATATGGCATCCGTTCAGGCGCATTGCATGCTCTGGGGCTCACTGCATGGGGATACACTTCAGGGCAATCGGTTACTTTTTATCAGGCAGCAAGAGAGGTGATGCCTTGGAAAAGAGCGCAAAGATTGGGAATTCCCGTTGAAATCGGTGTCGAGCATTTAATGGCCTCTTCTTCGATTCCATTTATTTTTCCCGCAGTAAGACTGAATCGTGAATATTTTGGAGATGGTTCGATGCGCCAGCTTGCGCCTATTAGTCCGGCGCTGCATCTTGGCGCAGATAAGGTACTCATTATCGGGGTGCGTAAACCCGTTACCGATGAGCCAAAACGGGTCAGTGCCACGGGTTATCCACCTTTTGCACAAATTGCGGGACATGCGCTGAATAGTATTTTTGTAGATAGCTTGGATGTGGATCTGGAGCGTTTGTTGCGAATCAATGAAACGCTTAAGTTGATTCCATATAAAGTTTATAAAGAAACCAACATATCTTTGCGTCCCGTTGAGGCAATGATGATAGCGCCTAGTGAAGGAATTAATGAGATTGCGCAGAAGTATGCGCATACTTTGCCGTGGATCATGCGTAATTTATATCGCGCGATCGGTGCGATGGGGCCGAACGGTTCGACGCTATTAAGCTATGTGTTATTCGAGGCGCCTTTTTGCCGGGATTTAATAGCGCTGGGCTATAACGATACATTGCAGCAAAAGGACGAACTGCTGCAATTTATCGGGGTTAAGGCACAGCAATAACCGAATTTCGGTATTGGGGTGAATTTTTTTCAATGATCGATAAGCATTTTCTAAGGAAAAATAAATGAGTTTTGATAATCCGCAATTCTGGATTGCAGTCATGCAGATCATCGCAATAGATATTGTGCTAGGTGGGGATAATGCCGTTGTAATCGCGCTCGCTTGCAGGCGTTTGCCAGAGCATCAACGAAAACTTGGAATTTTTTGGGGGGTTTTTGGCGCGATTGCCTTGCGTGTGCTACTGATCTTTTTTGCGCTGAGTCTGCTGGCAATACCTTACTTAAAGATTGTTGGCGCGGCATTATTGATATGGATTGGTATCAAATTGTTACAACCGGAACCGGAAGGGGTGCATGAGATCAATGCCAGTACGACCCTAATCGGAGCCATTAAAACAATCATCGTTGCCGATGCGGTAATGAGTCTCGACAATGTGATTGCGATTGCCGGGGCAGCCAAAGATGAAATTGGCCTGGTTGTATTTGGTTTGGTAATCAGTGTTCCCATTATTGTGTGGGGAAGCCAATTGGTCATGAGAGTAATGGATCGTTTCCCAATTACCATTGTTATAGGTGCGGGTTTGTTAGGATGGATTGCCGGTGACATGGTGGTAACCGATGTCGCGACTAAAGACTGGATTAACGCGCAAGCTCAATATTTGCACTGGATGGCGCCGGTTTTTGCGGCAATGACGGTAATTGTCATCGGTAAGGTATTGGCCGCCCGGCAACGGATTGCGGTTAAACCGGTAGTTGATCTGATGGACGACACAAAGCCCAAGCAGTAATCACTTAACGCAATAAAATTTGAGAGATTAATCATGTTAAAAATCTTATTACCAGTAGATGGTTCTGACAATTCTACTAAAGCAATCACTGATTTCATTCGATTATTAGATTGGTACAAAGAAAAACCGGAACTGCATCTGTTGAATGTGCAATATCCCTTAAGCGGAAATGTTTCTTTGTTTATTAATCAGGCTGATATTAAGCAATATCATCAAGAAGAGGGTTTGAAAAGTTTGCAAAATACCCGTGCGTTATTGGATCAGGCGGGAATTGCGTACCAGTATCATATTACTGTGGGCGACCCGGCTGAGATGATTGTTCGTTTTGCTGCCGAAAAGCAATATGACCAGATTGTCATGGGGCCCAGAGGAAAAGGAAATATTCAAGGTTTATTATTGGGATCGGTGACCAATAAAGTCATGCAGTTATCTAATATTCCCGTGTTATTGGTGAAGTAAGTTTTTGAGATAAATCGATTGAAGCTCAGGATCTTAGGGTGCAGCGGTGGAATAGGAAGTGGTGCGCAGACCACAGCTATGCTGCTGGACGATGATATCTTGATCGATGCTGGGACAGGTGTCAGCAATCTCACCATGGAGGAGATGGTCAAAATTGACCATGTTTTTGTAACACATGCCCATTTGGATCACGTTGCCTGTATTCCATTTTTGGTCGATACCGTAGGATTTATGCGAAACAAGCCGATAGTTATTCATGCCTTGCAAGCGACATTGGAAACTTTGCGTGTGCATTTATTTAACTGGCATTTGTGGCCGGATTTTACCAGGATTCCGAGCTGTGATTCGCCCTATATGCGCTATGAAACTCTCTCAGCGGGAGAGCCGGTTGATTTAATGGGGCGAAAGATTACACCGTTACCAGCTAACCATGTTATTCCAACGATTGGTTTTCAATTGGACTCGGGACGGGCCAGTTTGGTATTTACTGCTGATACGACTACGAATGATGATTTTTGGGCAATTATCAATACAATCGATAACTTGCGATATTTGATTATTGAGTCGGCCTTTTGTAATCAAAAGCGGGATATTGCAATAAGATCCAAACATCTTTGTCCCAGCTTGTTGGTAGAGGAGCTGGATAAACTTGAGCGAAATGCGGAAATATTTATTTCTCATTTAAAACCAGGTGAAGCCGAAATTACTATGTGCCAAATTCAACAAAGTATGGCGAAATGGAATCCGCGTAGGCTAGAGAATGACCACTTATTTGAGTTTTAGGAATTTTGGAGAATTGTTAACATGAATACAGCCACTACGATACCGCTGATGCGGAAAGTTATCTCAGATGTTCATAGTGCAGCGAATTTTTCCATCGATCTGGAACCTGTTATTGCTAAGCTGCGCGTAGCAAAGAATCTCGATGAGATCATGCTCGAAATCAGCAAGGATTTGTGTGGTGTGTTTCATGCAGACCGCCTGATTATCTATACCCTGAGCGAAAATCAAGCATTTCTGGTGACGCGGGTTAAAGCCGCATTCGATTCGGTTCAAGATCTGAAATTGCCGCTGCTTGAAAACTCTATTACCGGTTATGTCAGCCAAAAAAAGAAAATTGTAAATATTGAAGATGTTTACAATAAAAGCGAATTAAAAAAAATTGATCCGACGCTCACTTTCTCGCATGAAGTAGATAAACGTACTGGCTATCGTACCAAACAGATGTTGGTTGCGCCGATTATAGACACGGAAAATAACGAAGTGCTGGGAATGGTGCAACTGATCAATCATAAAGATGATTTGCCATTTACCGCATCTGCGGTTGAAAGCGTTGCAGAAGTTTGTAGTAGCTTGGCAACAATATTCAAACAGAACTGGAAACATGATCAGGTACCCAAGTCGAAGTACGATTTCTTGGTTTTTGAAAGCTTGATTACCGCGGTGGAACTCGAATTGGCGACGCGTGCTGCGCGAAAAAAAGGTTGTGATCTGGAAGATGTTTTAATAGATGACCTGCACTTAGAAGCATCTGAAATCGGTAAAGCGCTGTCTTCATTTTTTGATATTCGTTACGAGCCGTTCAAAAAGGATCGTATTAAGCCGATGGATTTGCTCAAGCATTTAAAAAGAGATTATGTTGAAAGCAATGGTTGGATCCCAATTGATGAAAGCAAAGATGGATTGGTGGTATTAACGCTGGATCCCGAACGGATCAAATCGCAACGTGTAGCCAGCACTATTTTTCCTAAGCATAAGATCGTCTATACGGTAACTACCAAGCGTGAATTTGCTGCAACCATTGAGCAGTTTTATGGCGGTAGTCAGGATGAAATTGCCACGGGTGATATCAGTGAAATGCTCTTCAATATGGAAGGCGAGCAGGTCGAAGAAATCAACACTATTGAAGAGTCTTCAGCGGCATCGGATAATGAGCTGGTCAAATTGGTCAATAAGATTATTGTGGATGCTTATAAAAAAGGTGCGTCCGATATCCATATCGAACCTTATACAGGCAAAGAAAAAACCAAGATTCGGTTTCGCAAGGACGGTTCATTGATGCCATATATCGAGATTCCGGCGAGTTACCGGAACCCGTTGGTAACCCGGATCAAGATCATGTGCGATATGGATATTTCCGAGAAACGCAAGCCGCAGGATGGCAAAATCAAATTTAGGAAGTTTGCGCCTTTGGATATTGAACTTCGTGTCGCTACCATTCCGTCGGCAGGGGGTGTGGAAGATGTGGTGATGCGTATTTTGGCAGCTGGAGAGCCTATTCCACTGGAGAAAATGGGATTTACCGCGCATAATTTGGAAGCGCTTAAAAAGATCATCAGTAAACCTTACGGTTTATTTTTTGTATGCGGCCCAACCGGTTCCGGAAAAACAACTACACTGCATTCCATTCTGAAATATCTCAATCGCGATGACACCAAGATCTGGACGGCGGAGGACCCTGTCGAGATCACGCAAAAAGGTTTGCGCCAAGTGCAGATCAACGTCAAGGCGGGTTTGACCTTTCCGGCAATCATGCGCTCTTTCCTTCGCGCAGATCCAGACATCATCATGGTCGGTGAGATGCGTGATAAGGAAACCACCAGTATCGGTATTGAGGCTTCGTTAACGGGGCATCTGGTGTTGGCAACACTGCATACCAATAGCGCGCCGGAGTCTGTGATTCGCTTGTTGGACATGGGCATGGATCCGTTCAATTTTTCCGATGCGCTGTTGGGGGTTTTAGCGCAACGCCTGGCCAAGCGATTATGCAAATGCAAGGGATCGTATGTGGCCGATGAGCGGGAAATCAAAGCACTTCTGATGGAATATTGCGAGGAACTCAAAAATATCGATTATTTTAAGGCGAATCCTGAAGCCGCCTACCAGGAAATTCTAAACCAGTGGACACAGCAATATGGCAACGACAAAGGCCAGATTATTCTATGTAAACCGGTCGGCTGTGACGACTGTAACGGTAGCGGTTTTGCCGGTCGAGTCGGACTGCACGAACTCATGACGGCAACCGATGCGCTGAAAAAGAATATCCAGGAACGTGCCCGCGTGGCGGATATGCTTGTCACCGCACTGGGCGACGGCATGCGGACATTGAAGCAGGACGGCATTGAAAAGGTGTTGCAAGGCATAACCGATATCCACCAAGTGCGGGTAGTGTGTATCAAGTAATGTATGCCGGAAGCTGATGATCACGAAAAAATGGATCCGTCTGTTTTGATTACTAACTGTATTTGGTTAAGCGGTCTACTAAGATCGCTCTCGACGGTTTTTAAATCATAAGTGGCTTGCAAATTGAGCCAATCTATCGGTGGTAAATTAAAAGCTAGTTTAATTCGTTAATGGTTTCACGTAGATCTTCATCCGGATGAATCACGGTAATCCGTGATTTCAACGTCAAATTCATCGCCACTTTCAAAGCGAAAGCACACGCCCCATCGGTTGTTGATACGGGTACTTTATTGTCCGACACAGTCGCGGATATGAACTGACTAAGTTTGCGGTTCCGAAATTACAAACGAAAGAAAAGGCAGTAATGAGGGGTGGTATTAAATATGATTGGTAATCATAGTGTTATAATAAAATTCTATCCATTCACTTTCCATTTATCTTGAAAGTGACAAAAATTGTCATTTTCTAACATAATGCGCTATGGCGTATAGGAGAGAGAACCAGTAGTTATGATATTGCTGAATGATAGGTATCAATAATCAAGCGATGAT
>CAADGS010000153.1 GCA_900696615.1 uncultured beta proteobacterium | reverse complement strand
GCCTGGAAAATTAACTTAGTTAATAATCGTTAATTGGGATTTTATCTACAATGCAATCGTGATTAACAAAAAGAGAGTGAATACTTATGAACAATGAGAAACAAGCGTACCAGCAAAAAATTGCTGCTCAGATAGCAGAGTGGGAAGCGGAAATCGAATTGTTAAAGGCAAAAAGTAAAAATCTGGCCGCGGATGCAAAGTTAGAATTCGAACAGCAATTATCCGAGCTGGAAAAAAACAAATCCCAATTGTCGGCTTATCTTAGTGAATTGGCCGATAAAGCCGACGATGCTTGGGAAGATGTCAAAGATGAGGCTGAAAAAAAATGGAACAAATTAAGTGAAGCATTTGAATGTTTCATAACCAAATTAAAAGAATGATGTTTTGCCTCAATTTTACGAAACTCTTTTAAGAGGAGAACTATTATGTTTAGCTGGGCTTTAACATTTTTTATTATCGCGATTATCGCTGGCGTCTTAGGATTTGGCGGTATAGCGGGAACCATGGCATGGGCTGCGCAAACGTTGTTTGTGGCCGGTCTGATTCTGGCCGTGGTGTTTTTTCTCATGGGTAGAAGACCGCCAAGTTAGAAAACGATTTTGATGCACTTAGTTATGTAGTTATATGATTCTATTGAAAAAATTAGGAGATTAAAATGAAATTAGTATATATCGTATCGATTTTGACATTGGCAATGTTATTTTCCAGTGCTCACGCTGATGAAACCTTATCCGAAAAAGCCCAATCGACTGTTAACGATATCAAGCGGGATGCGAATAAAGCGACTCATCGCGTCGAAGAGTCTGCTTGTACGGGTAGTGATGCCGAATGCGCAAAAGAGAAGATCGGTAACCGTGCCGAGGAAGCAAAGGACGCGGTTAAAGACAAATCTTCCGAAATAAAAAATAAAATGGATTAAATCTGCTCGATTCATGCTGTCGTTCTCTCCTCTGTGGTGCACCAATGCCATCCGTAACTGGGTGGCATTGGTTTATTAAATTAGTTTTCTGCCAAAATTTTTCATTGAGATTGTCTGACGTGAAATCTGAAGCGCCCGATAACTTTCCTCGATGTAACAATTTTTCCGAAATGTTTGTCACGGCTGCTAAAGCCTGGATAGATGACCGGGCGCCCACAATGGGTGCTGCCTTGTCATACTATACGGTGTTTTCAATGGCCCCTATTTTGTTGATTGTGATAGCGGTAGCCGGATTTGTATTTGATATGGAGACTGTAAGAGCTGAAGTCTTTTACCAATTGATCGAACTGGTAGGCATAGAGGGTGCACAGGCAATTGATGAATTGCTGCACAGTGCGCACAAGCCCGCTCAAGATATTTTTGCGTCAATTGTTGGAGTGATCGTTATGTTGGTGGGTGCCACGACTGTTTTTGCCGAATTGCAGAGCTCGCTGGACCATATTTGGCGGGTACCGGCGAGGCAGAAAAGAAATAGTCTGTTTGCCTTGATTAAGGCGCGCATATTGTCATTTGGTTTAATTTTGGCGATCGGTTTTCTTTTAACCGTGTCGTTGATACTCAGTGCTGTTTTTGCTGCAATGGAGAAATGGTGGACACCTTATTTTGCTGGATGGAATCATCAAGTATTTGAGGTGATAAATGCTTCAGCCGGCTTTATGCTGACAGCTTTCATGTTTACTATCATTTATAAATTCATTCCGCAAATACGGATGTCATGGTCGGATGTATGGATGGGCGCTTTAATAACAACTATACTTTTTACCGTGGGGCGTATTTTTATCGGTTTCTATATCGTAAACAGCGGAATAGTTTCTGAATTCGGCGCCGCCGGATCACTCATCATTGTGTTGGTCTGGGTATATTACTCAGCGCAAATTTTTCTCTATGGGGCGGAATTTACATGGGTGTATGCGCACAGTCGGGGTTCTCGCTGCGAAACAGGGTAGCTCACGACTACTCTAGATGGATAGCTTATCGATTAGTTTTGTTGTTTGAGCGGTAGCGTATATACGCTATGGCCAGCAGTGCTGCGCCAACTAAAACTTTTGTTGAGAATTTCTGTGGCATGCTTACAGCTTTTAAAGCCAAATCGGTCGTCCCGGGGATGTTGTCCAAGAAGTCGAGCACATCATCGAAATTGCTATGTTTTCTATGACTGGCTTGGGCCATGAGTAACTTTAACCGCAAACCTTGCGATTGCAAACGTAACAATTCAAGTTCTTCTTTTGACGCTTTATTCATCATCAAATAGCTCTTTTATCTTTAAATCATGTAACGGTTTCTTACCTTTTGCAATTTGTATGTCATCGCTAATTCCTTGCAATGTTTCCTGCATAAAGTTGTCGTTGGAATGGAGTTTAGATAGCGCAAAAAGGAACAATACAAGTGTCAATAAAAAACATCCTGCCGCGATACCAAAAAATACCCAGATTTTCTGTTCATCTGTAAGAAGTGTATTGAGTGCGAATAGTAAGCTGATAAAACTCAAGAAAAAGATGAACAGAGCAACTAACAGCATTGCTATGGCTTTTACCAAATTATCTTTGAACTCTGACAGTTCGATGCGCGCCATTTTTACGCGCACCAGCATAAGCTCAAGTAACGTAAATGCAGAGTCTTTTAAGTAGCGCAATTGCTCCATTGGGTGTTCTGTTGTTAATAATTGTCCGAGATTAGTCTGCTATATTTGAAGTAAAACAGTCAGCAATTGCGAAGGCAAGATGTCTTTCCGCTTAACGGCGGGAGTTATCTTTGAGCAACAACGCAATGATCATTCCAAACGAAAACACGGCACCCAATGCCACGTAAGGATTGTCGCGTATCCAGGTGTCGGTGTCTTTGACCGTGGTTTGAGCGATATCCGTCAAGTTGTCTTCAATGTCATCGAATTGTACCCGGGCCTTTTCTATTTTGGCCTTCAAATTTTTCTTGAGCTGCTTGGTTTTGTCGGTGCCATCGTCGACAATCGATTCATACATCGCCTCGGCATCTTTCAAGATGCTCCGTACTTCTGATAATAATTCATCTTTTCTTTCATCAAATGCTCGTCTCATTTTTTTCCTCTCCTTTATGACAGGCGTTAATATTATCGAAAATTTGTATCTTATTTGGGTCTTAAAAAAATTGTAAAACTTATGATAGTTAATGAAATTTAAATAAACTCCGTGTTAGATTGCGATTTTCCAATTGTTTGATAAAAACTTGATCACAAAATACTTTTACGTATGCAAAGAGAACAAAAATGACCTATACCGAATTGCTTAATCACATCCAATGGCTGGCTATGTTGGTAACCATAACTGCTTCTTGGTATGTATCAGCCGAACGAAAAGACAATCGTAACTGGGGGTTCTGGTTGTTTTTATTAAGCAATGCACTGTGGTTCATTTGGGCCATTCCTAATTCCGCTTGGGCGCTCGCGCTATTACAGGTAATTCTGACAGGAATGAATATAAGAGGCGTTCTAAAATCCAATCATAAATAAATACGGTGATTCTAGATTGATTCATTGTCTGGTTTCACATTCGTAATTGCACGGCTGCTACGGCAATCGATTAAATGCAGAGTTTTGCAATTGCAAAATTAATCGCTTGTGAAAATATAGTCAAGCAAAAATAGAAATGGCTCGCATTATTTGCGGCTATTCATATCTATCATAAAAATCATTTGTCATCTTTTTTGGCTTTTGTTTAGACATGATGTGGCGTTTTTGCAGTTTGCCGATAAGTTGATCGCGTTTTCCGTTGATGATAGCCAAATCATCATCCATCCAATCACCCCAATGCTGTTTCACTTTCCCTTTTAAATGATTCCAATTCATAGCGTATATCTCCTTTTTAGTGACACATTAAATCGGAACATACTTATGTATATTCATGAACGGTATCTTAATAAGAGTTTCTTACGAGGAGTATTAAGTATGTTAATTTTTACCACTTGCTAAATTTATATTGAAGCCTATTTTATAACCATACCATCAGTCCCATTTCCAGGGGATGCATCAACAGCGAGTGATGGGGGTGCATGCGGATAAAATATTCTTGCTTGCCGCATAATTCGGGCTTGAGTTTGAGTTCAAACAAGTGCTCGCCAGCTTCTTCAATACCGGTAGATTCAAATTTGAAGTGTTTGAAATTACATAATTTGGTGGTTTTAAACTGACGGCAAATTAATAATTCTACGACAACGTCTTCCGGCGCTAGATGGTTCAATTTAACAGCGACCCTGAAATTGAGCGTTTCATTAAAAAAAATTCGGTCACTAGGGGTATCCAATCGGCGTAAGGAAACACCGTGCCAGGCATTTCTTACTTTGGTTTTCCAGGCGGCAAGGTTTTTTGCTTCGGCAAAGTCGTTGGCTGCGTAGAGCATGCCTTTATCACTGGCAGGACGGTAGAATTTTTTTACATATTCATCGACCATTCGAGTGGCGTTATAGCGTGGCAGTAAAGATTTCATGGAGTGCTTAGCCATTTTGACCCAACCCGGTGAATAGCCGAGTTTACCGTAGTTGTAATACAACGGAACGACTTGATCTTGCAGAATTTCATACAGTGCCCGGCTTTCTTCTTTGTCGCGTAACGCACTATCCATTTTCTCTGGTCCGGGTTTAATCGCCCAGCCATTTTTACCATCATAACCTTCACCCCACCAACCATCCAAAACACTTAGATTAATGGCGCCGTTGATGCCGGCTTTCATGCCTGATGTGCCGCTGGCTTCTAGCGGATAAATCGGATTATTGAGCCACACATCGACACCAGCAACTAAACGCCTGGCAAGCCGCAAATCATAGCCCTCAATCAATAACAAGCGTCCTTCAAACTCGGGAAGATGAGCAATTTCGCTAATGCGCCGGATCAAATCCTGACCGGGGGTGTCAGCAGGGTGCGCTTTACCGGCAAATAACAGCAAGACCGGCCGTTCCTGGTCAAGAATAATCTTACGCAGCCAATCGAGATTTTCAAATAATAGCGCGGCGCGTTTATACGTTGCAAAGCGACGTGCGAAACCCAATGTCAGAATATTAGGATTAATGGGATCTACAAATTTCAGCAGTCGGTCGAGATGAGCCTCGGAACCCCGATTCCTGGCATTTTGATCGGTAACTCGGGAACGGATGCCATAAAACATTTGGGATTTCAGGGATTGCCGCACGCTCCAAAACAAATGATCGGGAATAGCATCGATGCGCGACCAGTATTCAGTGTCGCACATTTTGCCGCGCCACTCATGGCCGACGTAGCGATCAAATAGATCGGACCATTCTTGCGCCAGAAAGGTCGGGACGTGTACGCCATTAGTAACATAAGAAATAGGGTTTTCTTCCGGTTCAATTTGTGGCCATAAATCTCCGCAAATATTTGCAGACACGTTACCATGGATTTGGCTGACGCCATTGTGCGTACGCGATCCGTGGATTGCCAGCGCGGTCATATTAAAATCCGGACTGCCAGGCACATGGCCGAGTTCCATGAATTCTTCACGTGTGATGCGAAGGTCGCGGTAGAAATTGTCAAAATAGGTTTGCATCATATCTGCACTAAAATGATCATGGCCGGCGGGAACGGCAGTATGTGTAGTAAATACAGTATTAACTGCGACACTTTCCAATGCGCTGGCAAAATTAAGTCCTTGTTGAACCAGATTGTGGATGCGTTCCAAAATCATGAAAGCCGCATGACCTTCGTTGATATGCCAAATAGTCGGTTGAATGCCAAGCGCTTGTAGCGCGCGAACGCCACCCATGCCCAGAATAATTTCTTGTTCGATTCGCATGGTCTTATCGCCGCCATACAAATTGTGCGTGATGTAACGGTCTTGCGGCGAGTTTTCCGGTAGATCGGTATCCAATAGATATAGCGTGACATGTCCGATTTTTGCCTGCCATATTTGGGCGATGACGTTGCGGTGTGGCAAGAGTACTTCAATCTTCAGATTTGAACCGTCATTTCGCAATACAGGTATGACGGGAAGGTCGTCAAAGTCTGAGACAGTGTAGCTAACCTGTTGATTTCCCTGAATATCTATAATTTGAGAAAAATATCCTTGGCGATATAACAAGCCTATCGCGACGAATGGTAAATGTAAGTCGCTCGCCGCTTTGCAGTGATCTCCGGCCAGAATCCCCAAGCCACCGGAATAAATAGGCAAACTTTCGTGAAAACCAAACTCGAAGCAAAAGTAGGCGACTTGATCATGTGCACTTAATCCTTCGCCGTTTTCATGGGCAGTGGAAGCATCATGATATGAATCGTACGTTAATAAAATGCTATTGTAGGTGGCAAGAAATACCCGATCTTCCATTGCTTTTAGTAGCGCCGATTCATCCACGCGTTTAAGAAATGCTTTGGGGTTGTGTCCAACAGCTTCCCATAAATGCGGATCAAGCCGGGAGAATAGCGTGCGCGTAGCACGATCCCAGCTATACCAGAGATTATTAGCCAATTCTTCTAGGCGCTTAAGCCGTGGCGGGATTTTAGGGTTGACGGTGATGGTAAATGCTGTTCGCGAAGACATGAAAACTCTCCTTGCTGGAAGTTGTTATTTTATCAAAGCTATTACTTGAATCCGTCATTTTAATATGGAATGTCTTGCCAAATAATATATTTGATTGACTAGATAAACAATCAACTGTAGCATTTCCTATTTTAAGTGGTTGAGGCCGGAAGAAGTAAAATGCGTAAAAGACTGGTGATTGGTAACTGGAAGATGCATGGTTGTTTAGTCGAAAACGAAAAGTTGCTTGATTCGATTGTTGCTGGTCTTGATGGGTTACCTGCTAATCAATTTGCAGTTTGTGTGCCCTATCCTTATTTGCCATCAGTGCAAAATACATTAAAAAATACGAACGTATCGTGGGGTGCTCAGAATGTAAGTCAGTATGAAAAAGGTGCCTATACCGGAGAAGTGTCGGTTTCTATGCTAAATGATTTTGGATGTACTTATGTAATTGTAGGGCATTCAGAAAGAAGAGCATTATACGGAGAAGATAATGATATCGTTGCAGAGAAATATATGGCGGCACAGCGGGCAGGGTTGATACCGATTTTGTGTGTGGGTGAAACTCTTGAGCAACGTGATGAGGAAATTACCGAACAAATTATTCAAGAACAGCTGATGGCAGTTATAAATAAAGCGGGAGTGGGGTCATTAAGTAAAGCTGTGATTGCTTACGAACCTGTTTGGGCGATTGGCACAGGTAAAACAGCTACGCCAGAGCAGGCGCAAGAAGTGCATGTTTTTATTAGAAGTAGTGTTGGCATGCAAGGTAATAATATAGCTAAAGAATTGACTATCCTTTATGGTGGTAGTGTAAAGGCAAATAATGCATCTGAATTATTTGCAATGCCGGATATAGATGGTGGTTTAATAGGTGGGGCATCGCTTGCAGCAAGTGATTTCGTTGCAATTTGCAATGCACTGAGTAACTAATTTTAGGGTAATAGATTGGAAATTATAGTCTGGACAATTCATATTGTGCTGGCGGTTATACTGATAGTTCTAGTATTATTGCAGCATGGCAAGGGTGCTGATATGGGGGCGGCTTTTGGCAGCGGATCGGCGGGTAGCTTGTTTGGAGCGAGTGGTTCTGCAAATTTTCTGAGTCGTACGACGAGTTTTGTGGCTGCAATGTTTTTTATAACGAGTATGGGCTTGACTTATTATTCTGCAAATCAACCGAAAGATTCGAGTGTTATGGGTAGTATTATGGATCAGATTGATGAAACAGAGAAAGCTGCGGAAAAGGATTCTGAGAGCAATGCTGTGAAGCAAGTCGATGTAGAACCCTCTGAAACTCAAAGTAACTCTAGAGCCGGTCAAATTCCAGAATAGCTGTTCAAATATTAATTGATGTGGCAGTATTAATGTTGGTCGTACTAATGCATAGTTTTGTCGCCGACGTGGTGGAATTGGTAGACACGCCGTCTTGAGGGGGCGGTGGCGAAAGCTGTGCGAGTTCGAGTCTCGCCGTCGGCACCACTAATTATTTATCTGTATTTTATAAATTAATAATAAATGCTCGAAAATTATTTTCCAATTTTGCTTTTCCTTATCGTGGGTTTTTTGGTAGGTGGGGCATGCATGTTAGGTGGCTGGTTGCTGGCGCCAAACCGTCCTGATAGTGAAAAATTATCACCTTATGAATGTGGTTTTGAGGCTTTCGAAGATGCGCGGATGAAGTTTGATGTGCGCTATTATTTAGTTGCGATCTTATTTATCCTGTTTGATTTAGAAATTGCCTTTCTATTTCCATGGGCAATTGTATTGGATGAAATAGGTTTATTTGGATTTGTTGCGATGATGGTGTTCTTGGGTATTCTTGTCGTAGGCTTTATATACGAATGGATGAAAGGAGCGCTGGAATGGGATTGACGCTATGAGTATTGAAGGAACTCTTGAGAAGGGTTTTGTTACGACGAGCCTGGATTCAATCATTAACTGGGGGCGTACTGGTTCGATGTGGCCAATGACTTTTGGATTGGCATGCTGCGCGGTTGAAATGATGGAAACAGGTGCATCACGCTATGATCTTGATCGATTTGGTATTGTTTTTAGACCCAGTCCTCGACAATCGGATGTAATGATTGTTGCAGGTACTCTGTGTAACAAGATGGCGCCAGCGTTGCGTAAAGTTTATGATCAGATGGCTGAGCCCAGATGGGTTATATCTATGGGTTCTTGTGCAAATGGTGGCGGTTATTATCATTATGCTTATTCGGTAGTGCGTGGATGTGATCGTATTGTACCGGTTGATATCTATGTGCCCGGTTGTCCGCCTACAGCAGAAGCTCTGTTGTACGGTATTATTCAGTTACAGAATAAGATCAATCGAACTAACACAATTGCACGGTAAGTTGTCACGATGTCTACAAGTAATCAGCAAGAAATTTTAGCTAAAACACTACATATCGTATTAGCAGATAAATTAGTAAGTTCGCAGTTTCAGCATGATGAATTGACTATCATTGTTCATGCCCAACATATTTTATCTGTTGGTGAGTTACTGCGAGATAATCCTGAGTTTGCTTTTGATACTTTAATCGATTTGTGTGGAATTGATTATTCAGCTTATGGTGACAGCCTGTCAGTTAGGCATGGTTTGCGTGAGAGACGTTTTGCGGTAATTTATCACTTGCTTTCGGTAAGCTTGAATCATAGACTGAGAATTAGAGTATTGGTCGAGGATAATGAATTTCCTGCAATTGACTCAGTTACTGAAATATGGCCTGTTGCAAATTGGTTTGAGAGAGAAGCCTTTGATCTATATGGGATAGTTTTTAATAATCACCCCGATCTTCGTAGAATATTAACGGATTACGGATTTATAGGAAATCCATTTCGTAAAGACTTTCCATTATCAGGTTATGTGGAAATGCGATATGATGATGAGCAAAAAAGAGTTATATATCAACCAGTTAGTATTGAGCCGCGTGAAATTACACCACATGTGATCCGTGAGGAGCATTATGGAGATAGTGAATTTTGATCTTTGATTTTACCCCGATGTTTTTTCTCGAGAATTCTTTGAAGTAAGTTATGGCTGAAATACGAAATTACACCATGAATTTTGGTCCCCAACATCCTGCAGCGCATGGTGTATTGCGCTTGGTGCTTGAATTGGATGGGGAAGTTGTGAGGCGGGCTGATCCTCATATTGGTTTGTTGCATCGAGCAACTGAGAAATTGGCAGAAAATAAAACATATATTCAATCAGTTCCTTATATGGATCGGTTGGACTATGTTTCAATGATGGTTAATGAACATGCGTATGTTATGGCCATCGAAAAACTATTGGATATTGATGTCCCGCTAACGGCGCAATATATACGTGTAATGTTCGATGAAATTACGCGAATATTAAATCACTTGTTATGGATTGGTGCGCACGCGTTAGATGTTGGTGCAATGACAATGTTTTTGTATGCTTTTCGCGAAAGAGAAGATCTGATGGATTGTTACGAGGCAGTATCGGGCGCCAGAATGCATGCTGCATATTATAGGCCTGGAGGGGTATATCGTGATTTACCTGATACTATGCCGAAATATCAGTCATCAAAAATTCATGACGAAAAAAAGACGCGCATACGGAACGCTAATCGAGAGGGTTCGTTATTAGATTTTATTGAGGATTTTACAGACCGGTTTCCAAATTATGTTGATGAATATGAAACATTGCTAACTGATAACAGAATTTGGAAGCAGCGATTAGTTGATATTGGCGTTGTTTCTCCAGAGCGTGCTAAAGCACTTGGCTTTACCGGGCCCATGCTACGTGGCTCGGGGGTGGAATGGGATTTAAGAAAAAAACAACCGTATGAAGTTTATGATAGGCTTGATTTTGATATACCTATAGGCGTTAATGGTGATTGTTACGATCGCTACTTGGTGCGTATAGAAGAATTTCGTCAATCAAATCGAATTATAAGGCAGTGCGTCGAGTGGTTGCGCAGTAATCCTGGGCCTGTGATAACTGATAACCATAAGGTTGCTCCGCCGTCGCGTTTGGATATGAAGCAGAATATGGAGGAAATGATTCATCATTTCAAATTATTTACAGAAGGATTTCATGTGCCACCAGGAGAAACCTATGCCGCTGTTGAGCACCCAAAAGGTGAATTCGGGATTTATCTTGTATCGAATGGAGCCAACAAACCCTATCGATTAAAAATACGTGCACCGGGTTTTGCTCATTTAGCTGCTTTAGATGAAATGTCACGAGGGCACATGATTGCTGACGTTGTTGCGATCATTGGCACGCAGGATATAGTATTTGGTGAAATAGATAGATAACGATGTTAAGTGTTGAATCCCTAAAAAAAATAGATCGAGAAATTGCTAAGTATCCGATTGACAAGAAGCAATCAGCTGTCATGTCAGCGCTAGCGATAGCGCAGGATGAAAAAGGTTGGTTGGCGAATGAGACAATCAATTTTATTGCGGAATACTTAGGCATGCCTCCTATCGCTGTATTTGAAGTAGCTACATTTTATAATATGTACAATCTGGAGCCGATAGGTAAATACAAAATCACAATCTGTACGAACTTGCCTTGTGCTCTTTCTGGAAGTAATGAAAGTGCAACATATTTGAAGCGGAAATTAGGGATTGAGTTCAATCAAACGACTTCCGATGGCAAGTTTACCCTAAAAGAAGGTGAATGCTTTGGGGCTTGTGGGGATGCGCCAGTAGTACTTGTTAACAATAAACGCATGTGTAGCTTCATGTCTAATGAAATGATTGATAAGCTACTGGAGGAACTGAAATAAATGGATCAGTATCCGCTTACCTTGATGAATGGAGTTAATTCGTCCGATCCTGAGAATTGGCGTCTCAAAAGCTATGAGAAGCGTGAAGGATATGCCGCATTGAGAAAAATTCTCGCAAAAAAAATTAAACCCGAAGAAATTATTGAGGAAGTTAAAAAATCTGCCCTTCGTGGACGTGGAGGGGCGGGTTTCCCAACGGGTCTTAAATGGAGCTTCATGCCTAAGGATTACGAGGGTGAAAAGTATATCGTGTGTAATTCGGATGAAGGAGAGCCGGGTACTTTCAAAGATCGTGATATCATGCGCTTCAATCCTCATTTGCTAATCGAAGGAATGATTATTGCGGCTTATGCAATGGGAGTAAAAGCTGGATACAATTATGTTCATGGTGAAATTTGGGAAACCTATGAACGCATGGAGGAAGCGGTAGAGGAGGCAAGAGCGGCGGGTTATTTGGGTAATAATATATTGAACTCGCCATTCAGTTTTCAATTATATAATCATCATGGATATGGTGCGTATATTTGTGGTGAAGAAACAGCATTACTTGAGTCGATAGAAGGTAAGAAAGGTCAGCCGCGTTTTAAACCTCCTTTTCCAGCAAATTTTGGTTTGTACGGGAAGCCCACAACCATAAATAATACGGAAACTTTTGCTTCTATTCCGTGGATCATTCGTAACGGTGGAGAGAAATACCTTCAGCTTGGTAAGCCCAATAATGGAGGCACAAAAATATTCTCGGTATCGGGGCATGTGAATAAGCCAGGCAATTATGAGATACCTTTGGGAACCCCCTTCGCTAAATTACTGGAATTAGCCGGAGGTATGAGGGGCGGTAGGAAATTAAAGGGTTGTATTCCCGGGGGGTCATCAATGCCTGTCCTGCCTGGGAACATAATGATGCAAACGAATATGGATTATGATTCTATTGCGAAAGCTGGTTCGATGCTTGGTTCCGGTGCCGTCATTATCATGGATGAATCTACCTGCATGGTGAGAGCACTAGAGCGTTTGTCATATTTTTATTTTGAAGAGTCATGCGGTCAATGTACGCCTTGTCGTGAAGGTACTGGATGGCTTTATCGGATTATCAATCGTATTGAACATGGTAAAGGGCGGACGCAGGATCTAGATCTTTTAGATAATATAGCTGACAACATACAAGGTCGTACAATTTGTGCTTTAGGTGATGCAGCAGCAATGCCTGTACGAGCAATGATTCAGCATTTTAGAGATGAATTTGTTTACCATATAGATCATAAGAAATGTATGGTTTAAAGATCAAAAAATATAATAATTTTAATAATCTGTGATTAATCTAAGAATTTTAGCCGATGGTCAATATAGAAATCGACGGTAAGCAAGTGTCTGTGCCAAAAGGCAGCACCATTATGGATGGTGCTAAACAACTCGGTGTATACATACCCCACTTTTGCTATCACAAGAAATTATCGATTGCTGCAAATTGTCGCATGTGTCTTGTTCAGGTCGAGAAAGCGCCAAAGCCCCTGCCGGCTTGTGCAACACCTGTTATGGATGGAATGAAAGTATATACTCACTCGCAGCAAGCAGTAACAGCACAAAAGGGTGTAATGGAGTTCTTGCTTATTAACCATCCACTTGATTGTCCCATTTGCGATCAAGGTGGCGAATGTCAATTGCAAGACTTGGCAGTAGGTTATGGCGCAAGTGGATCACGCTATTCCGAAGCGAAGCGCGTTGTGGTCAACAAAAATTTGGGGCCATTAATCTCAACAGATATGACGCGATGCATTCACTGTACGCGTTGTGTACGCTTTGGTCAGGAAATTGCCGGAATTATGGAGCTTGGAATGGCCGGTCGTGGCGAGCATTCTGAAATACTTGCTTTTGTCGGTAAGACTGTTGATTCTGAGTTGTCAGGTAATGTTATTGACCTGTGTCCTGTAGGTGCATTAGTTAGCAAGCCGTTTCGTTACTCTGCGCGAACGTGGGAATTGTCGCGCAGAAAATCGATAAGTCCTCATTGTGGCTTAGGTTCCAATTTGATCGTACAGGTTAAGCAAAATCGTGTAATGCGTGTTTTGCCGCGTGATAATGAAGATATTAACGAATGCTGGTTATCGGATAAGGATCGTTTTTCATATGAAGGATTAAACTCCCATGATCGGTTAACGCGTCCAATGATAAAGCGTAATGGTCAATGGATTGATTGTGAATGGCAGGAGGCATTGGAATTTACAGCTGAGGCACTATTAACGATCAAGCAGAAATATGGTGCAAAAAGTATCGCTGCACTCGGGTCTGCGTACAGTACTTCTGAGGAGCTTTATTTATTGCAAAAATTGCTAAGGGCTATGGGCAGTGGCAATATTGATCATCGCATACGTCAATCTGATTTTCGTGGGGATAAATATCTTCAAGGTACTCCATGGTTGGGTAACAGTATTGCTGATTTATCGCAGATGAAATCAGTTTTAATTATTGGTAGTACGTTACGCAAAGATCATCCATTAATTGCGCAGCGATTACGCCAAGCTTTCAAGAATGGTATGCAATTAAACATCATAAATCCTATTGATGATGATTTGCTGGTTAATATTGCAAATAAAATTATCATTGCGCCGAATATGATGGTAAAGGCCTTGGCGGAAGTATTAAAAGCAGCTCTAGAAATAAAAGGAATTCATCAAACGAATGAGATGCAGAAAATCATTCATTCGGCAAATATATCGAGTACAGCAAGTGCTTTTGCTATCGCTGCCAATCTAATCGATAATACCCCGGCCGCAATTTATCTCGGTAATTTGTCTCAACATCATCCGGAATATTCAAAAATTAATTTACTTGCAGGATGGCTTGCTCAGACTACAGGTGCATGTTTTGGTATTTTGGGTGAAGCTGCAAACAGCGTTGGTGCATATCTAGTGGGTGCTATACCTGATGTTAGTTCATTGTCGATTTGTGCTAAATCGGAGTATTCAACTGTTGGATTAAATGCGTCACAAATGCTGGGATTCAATACTGATAAAGAATCGATTAGCGAGAAATGCCAAGCATTTTTATTAATGAATATAGAACCGGAGTTTGATACCTATAACTCTCAGCAAGCCCTTAAAACGATAAAATCGAGCGAATTTGTAGTTGTACTAAGTAGTTATCAAGGGCATGCAACAGACTATGCGGATGTTATCTTACCTATTGCTCCCTTTACGGAAACCTCAGGTACTTATGTAAATACCGAAGGTCGAATACAATCTTTTAATGGTGTTGTTTCTCCACTAGGTGATGCTCGACCGGCATGGAAGGTATTGCGTGTATTAGCTAACTTACTAGCTCTTGAAAATTTTGATTATGAAACGCCAGAGCAAATTCGTGCTGAAATTTTTCCGAGTGGTTTGAAAATTGATCACTATCTTAGTAATTCTTATAAAGATTTTGAGATTGAAATTAACCCTATCGTGAACGAAGGGATGCAGCGAATTGGAGAGGTGCCGATTTATCGGGCCGATCCAATTGTTCGGCGGGCCGAATCTTTACAATCCACATTAGATGGCAAACCGCCAAAAGCATGGATGACGACAGCAACATTACAAACCTTAGATATCGTTGCCGGTACTCGAGTCAAAGTCAGTCAAGGAGGAGAACCCATACTGCTTGAGGTTGCTTGTGATGAAACACTACCTGCAATGTGTGTTCGTGTTGCTAGTGCTCACGACAATACATTTGCACTAGGCGGTTTGTTTGAAAAAATATCCGTAGAGAAACTGTAATTATGGGTTGGAGTATATTGATGGAGAATATTCAACGACAGTTTGAACAGGTATTTGGGACAGACTGGGGCTTGATGCTGTTTACGTTGACATCCAATTTGGTATTAATCTTTGCAATTGTTGTTCCATTATTGTTGTGCGTCGCATATTTGACTTTTGCTGAACGCAAAATTATTGCTTATATGCAAATTCGTGTTGGGCCTAATAGAGTAACTTTTTTTGGAATCCCATGGTTACGTGGATGGGGGCAACCGATTGCTGATGCAGTTAAAGCAATCATGAAAGAAATTGTTATTCCAAGTGGTGCAAATAAAATGCTATTTGTATTGGCACCTATATTAACGATTATGCCTGCGCTTGCTGCTTGGGCTGTAATACCTTTTTCACCTGAACTCGTTCTTGCAGATATTAATGCTGGACTATTGTATATTTTGGCGATGACATCAATGGGAATTTACGGCATTATCATTGCCGGATGGGCATCAAATTCTAAATATGCATTCCTGGGGGCGATGCGCTCCGCAGCGCAAGTTGTTTCATACGAGTTGGCAATGGGTTTTGCTTTGGTGTGTGTGCTGATGATGTCACAAAGTTTAAATATTGGTGATATAGTGAACGGGCAGCAAGGTGATAGTTTACTAAATTGGTATTTGATCCCGTTATTTCCCATGTTTCTGGTTTATTTAATTTCGGGTGTAGCAGAAACAAATCGCGCACCCTTTGATGTGGCGGAGGGCGAGTCGGAGATTGTAGCTGGTTTTCATGTTGATTATTCAGGGATGGCTTTTACAGTATTTTTCTTGGCCGAATATTCCAACATGATTTTAGTAGCAACGTTAACGTCCATTATGTTTTTAGGAGGATGGCTTCCGCCGCTCGATATTGCTCCGTTTACACTAATACCTGGTTTTATTTGGTTGTTGTTAAAAATTGCATTTATCCTTTTCTTTTTTCTTTGGTTTCGTGCTACTTTCCCACGTTATCGTTACGATCAAATTATGAGATTAGGATGGAAAGTATTTATTCCGATTACACTTGTATGGATTGTCGTATTAGGTTTGATAATGCAATTACCGGAATCGATTAGAAATTTACCATTGTTAAATATCTGGTTTTGAAATAGAGAAATACAATGAATCGTATAAAAAAATTTTTTAGTACTTTTCTGTTATTCGAACTGCTGAAAGGAATGGCAGTTACAGGGAAATATTTATTTAAACCCAAGATAACTGTTCATTATCCTGAAGAAAAAACTCCACAATCACCACGTTTCAGAGGATTACATGCATTGCGGCGATATCCGAATGGAGAAGAGCGTTGTATTGCTTGTAAGCTATGTGAGGCAGTTTGTCCGGCGATGGCAATTACTATTGAATCTGAAGAACGTGCAGATGGCACACGACGAACCACACGCTATGATATTGATTTAAGTAAATGTATTTTTTGTGGTTTTTGTGAAGAATCATGCCCGGTAGATTCAATTGTCGAGACACGTATCCTAGAATACCACTGTGAGAAAAGAGAAGATTTCATTTATACCAAAGAAATGTTATTGGCTGTTGGTGATCGATACGAGGAACAAATCGCCAAAGACAGAGAAGCTGATGCACGTTATCGTTAAATCTTGTTGGTAAGGAAATATGAGCTTCCAAGACGTTATTTTTTATATTTTTTCAGCAATTTTAATAGCTTCGGCAGTTGGCGTAATTACAGTCCGAAATCCTGTTTATTCAGCATTATTATTGGTATTGGCATTTATAACATGTGCAGGTTTATGGCTTTTGCTCGAGGCCGAATTTCTGGCAATTACTTTAGTTTTGGTATACGTAGGTGCCGTGATGGTATTGTTCCTATTTGTAGTGATGATGCTAGATATTAATCTAGATCGACTGCGTGAAGGTTTCTGGAAGTGGTTTCCATTTGGCGCAATGATTGCGTTGATTATGGTAGGTGAAATATCGATGGTTTTAATGGGTAAATATTTCGGGATTGAAGAAATGCCGGCACCGGCTCCGCATGATGTAGACTACAGTAATACAAGAGAATTAGGTCGTTTAATTTATACTGAATATGTTTATGCTTTTGAATTAGCAGCAGTTCTTCTGCTTGTGGCAATGGTAGCGGCTATTGCGCTTACTCTGCGACATCGTGAAGATAAAAAATCCCCAGATCCTTCGAAACAAATTCAAGTAAAAAAGGAAGACCGGTTACGCATTGTGACTATCCCATCTGAGAAAAAGAAACAATAATTAAATTCTTATGAAGATCCATTATAACTTGCGTAAATATATAAAAAGAGGAAATTAGCTTGGTATCGTTATCTCATTATTTAGTACTGGGCGCAATTTTATTTGCTATTGGTATAGTCGGTATATTTCTTAATCGGAAAAATGTCATTATTATTTTAATGTCGATTGAATTAATGTTGTTAGCAGTAAATATGAATTTCGTAGCATTTTCACATTACTTGCAGGATATCTCCGGTCAGATATTTGTGTTTTTTATTTTAACCGTTGCAGCAGCTGAATCGGCTATAGGTTTAGCTATATTAGTCGTGCTATTTCGTAATCAACAAACAATTAACGTTGATGATTTGGATAAGCTTAAAGGCTGACAGATAAGTTATGAGCTGGATTAAGTATTTTAATATTAATTATAAATAGTGATGCACATACTTTATTTATTGGTGCCGTTTGCACCATTAGCAGGCGCTCTTATTGCTGGATTATTAGGTCGATTTATTGGACCTATTTGGAGCCACCGCACTACCATTTCGCTAATATTTATTTCTCTAGTTGCCTCTGTGGTTATATTTCTCGATGTCTTGGAAGGAAATACCTACAACGGAAGTGTATATACTTGGTTGGTTACAGGAGATACCCGTTTTGAGATTGGTTTTTTAATTGATCAATTGTCCGCAACCATGATGGTTGTAGTTAGTTTGGTTTCATTGATGGTGCATATATATACAATTGGTTATATGCATAATGATCCAGGTTATCAGCGTTTTTTTAGTTATATTTCATTATTTACCTTCTCAATGATGATGTTGGTAATGTCAAATAACTTTTTACAATTATTTTTCGGTTGGGAAGCCGTAGGGTTGGTGTCATATTTGCTCATTGGGTTCTGGTATACTCGGCCTACTGCTATTTATGCTAATTTAAAAGCATTTTTAGTAAATCGTGTTGGTGATTTTGGTTTCATTTTGGGTATTGCCTTGGTTTTGACGTATTTTGGCACGTTGGATTATTCAACTGTCTTTGCATTGGCACCAACTAAAATTGATGAAACGATTGAAGTGATACCTGGTGCATCATGGTTAATCGTAACACTGATTTGTATTTTATTATTTGTAGGTGCTATGGGTAAATCTGCACAATTTCCATTACACGTGTGGCTACCCGATTCAATGGAAGGCCCTACACCAATTTCGGCATTAATTCACGCGGCGACCATGGTGACAGCTGGCATTTTTATGGTTGCTAGGATGTCACCGCTTTTCGAATTATCTGAAACAGCATTATCTGCGATCTTAGTAATTGGCGGAATAACTACTTTATTTATGGCATTGGTTGCAGTAGTGCAGACTGATATCAAGCGTGTGGTCGCGTATTCCACTTTATCGCAATTGGGTTATATGACTGTTGCGCTTGGAGCATCTGCTTACTCGGCGGCTATTTTCCATTTGATGACACATGCTTTCTTTAAAGCTGTTTTATTTTTAGGTGCTGGTTCGGTAATTATTGCTATGCATCATGAGCAAAACATGGAGAAAATGGGGGGGCTAAAAAAATATATGCCCTTCACCTATTGGACAATGTTTATTGCTGCACTAGCAAGTGCTGGCGTACCTGGATTTTCTGGATTCTTTTCTAAGGATGCAATTATAGAAGCGGTGCATTTCGCAAATATCCCTGGTGTTAATTTTGCCTATTTCTGTGTATTAATGACTGTTTTTGTTACAGCCTTATATACCTTTCGATTAATATTCATGACGTTCCATGGACAAACCCGAATGGATGTCCATACGAAAGAGCATTTACATGAGTCTCCTTGGGTAGTGACGATGCCATTAGTAGTGTTAGCTATTCCAACTGTCGCGGCGGGATGGTTTATCGGTCCCATAGTATTTGGTGATTATTTTAATTCTGCAATTTATGTAGCTGAGCAACACGATGCTATTCAACAATTAAGTGAGGAGTTTAATGGTGTAGGTGGGATGATGTTGCACGCATTATCTACATTACCCTTTTGGTTATCGGTTGCAGGAATTTTTACAGCTTGGTATTTATACAGTCTTAGAACAGATATTCCTGCAAAATTGAAAACTTACTTTAGACCAGTGTATAACATCTTGGATCGTAAATATTATATTGACGAATTGTATTCATGGTTATTTGCTGGAGGTACACGCGCCTTAGGTACAACATTGTGGAAGTATGGTGACATTAAGGTGATTGATGGATTCATCGTTAATGGGACTGCTCGTGTCATAGCGCTGACAGTCTCAATCGTTCGGCACTTCCAAACAGGTTATATCTATCATTATGCTTTTACCATGATTGTAGGCATATTTGTAATCTTGACGTTATGGCTTTATTGAATTTAATGTAAAGTTAAAAAAACTGATGCAATGCCTGAAAAAATCTATGAACTTATAGTTATAGATAAAAAATACTAAAAATAACACGGAATAAGTATGTCATTTGAATTCCCTTTATTAAGCCTGATTATTTGGTTGCCAATCGTGTTTGGCATTGCTGTATTTGTAACTGGAGATGATCGTAATGCGTACTTAGCACGCTGGATTTCTCTAGCAGGGTCAATCCTTGGGTTACTGGTTGCTATTCCTTTATATACAAGTTTTGATCCTACTACCAGTACAATGCAGTTTGTCGAAAATCATATTTGGTTTGAACGACTTAATGTTAATTATCATGTTGGAGTTGATGGCATATCGATGCCGTTGATCTTGCTGAATTGTTTCATTACACCATTGGTTGTTGGAGCCGGATGGGAAGTCATCAAAGAACGTGTGTCGCAGTATATGGGTGCATTTCTTGTAATGTCTGGTATTGTTAACGGTGTCTTTTCTTCTTTGGATGCGATGCTGTTTTATGTTTTTTGGGAAGCATCATTAATACCGATGTTTCTGATTATCGGAATATGGGGTGGTCCTAATCGTGTCTATGCAGCAATCAAATTTTTTCTTTATACGCTGCTTGGATCCTTATTGATGCTAATTGCTTTTATTTATTTGTATCAAACATCAGGAGGAAGCTTTTCGATACAAGATTATCATCAATTAGCCATTCCGATGACACCGCAAATTCTAATTTTTATAGCATTTCTTCTCGCATTTGCAGTAAAAGTACCTATGTGGCCAGTACACACATGGTTACCGGATGCGCATGTAGAAGCACCTACAGGTGGTTCAGTAGTTCTAGCAGCGATTTTACTTAAATTGGGCGGCTACGGCTTTTTACGTTTCTCTTTACCAATTGCGCCTGATGCTAGCCATTTTTTGTCCGGTATGATGATTGCGTTATCTTTGATAGCTGTAGTTTATATCGGATTAATTGCTTTGATGCAAGCTGATATGAAAAAGTTGATAGCTTATTCATCAGTAGCGCATATGGGGTTTGTAACATTGGGTTTTTTTCTATTTAATTCGTATGGTGTTGAAGGTGCAATGGTTCAGATGATATCGCACGGATTTATTTCAGGCGCCATGTTTTTGTGTGTGGGTGTACTTTATGACAGATTGCATTCGCGTCAAATTGCGGATTATGGGGGAGTAGTTAATAAAATGCCAATGTTTGCTGCCTTTTTTATGTTATTTGCAATGGCAAATGCAGGGTTACCGGGTACAAGTGGATTTGTTGGCGAATTTATGGTTATTATGGGCAGCATAAAACTGAATTTTTGGTACGCATTTTTAGCCGCAACAACATTGATTTTCGGAGCAGCTTATACACTGTGGATGTATAAGCGTGTCATATTTGGCACAGTAGCTAACCCGAACGTTGAACGGTTGAACGATATCTCAATGCGCGAGTTTGTATTACTTACAATTTTGGCAATTTCGGTTTTGTGGATCGGTGTTTATCCTTATCCATTAACCGATGCAATGCATACAACGATAGATCATCTGCTAATACATCTCAACAGCAGCAAATTATGAAAAAGAGTTGTGACTGATTGTAACAGACACGCTTTTCGATAAAAGGATTAAAAGTTAATGAATTTTATACCACCTGATTTTGCGCCAGCCTCTTCCGAGATATTTATGCTTATTATGGTGTGTGTGGTTATGTTGGCTGATCTTTCAGCGGGAGAAAATAGACGTTATGTCGCATACTTACTCACGCAAATTACGTTAGTTGGCTGCACCGTATTGACTTTTTTATCATTTTCAACAGAAACCGTTCATACATTTTCCGGCATGTTCGTGGACGATTCGATGGCGGACATTTTGAAACTGATGGTATACGTTACTGTATCAGCAGTGTTGATATATTCCTATGTTTATATTAGTGATCGTGGCATGTTGAAAGGAGAGTTTTTTAGCCTGGTATTGTTCGCGACATTGGGAATGATGGTGATGATTTCCGCCAGTCATTTTCTAACGCTGTACATTGGCCTGGAATTGCTTTCGCTTTCCCTGTACGCATTGGTAGCTTTACGGCGGGACTCAATCATTGCTACAGAAGCAGCGATGAAGTTTTTTGTACTTGGAGCGCTGGCTTCGGGATTCTTGCTCTATGGCATGTCAATGGTTTATGGCGCAACAGGTACTTTGCATATTTCTCAACTAGCTCAAATTATTCAGAGCGAAGCGAGTAGTAAAGAGGTATTAGTTGTTGGTTTAGTGTTTATTGTAGCTGGAATTAGCTTTAAATTGAGTGCAGCACCCTTTCATATGTGGGCACCAGATGTTTATCAAGGCGCACCTACAGCGGTTACACTGTTTATTGGGTCAGCTCCAAAGTTTGCTGCTTTTGGTTTTGTGATGCGCTTATTAATTGAAGGCATGGGAGAAATGGTTGGTGATTGGCAAGGTATGCTCGTGATTCTTGCTGTTATGTCAATGGCTGTTGGAAATATAGCCGCTATTGCCCAATCGAATATTAAACGTATGCTTGCTTATTCGACCATTTCTCATATGGGTTTCTTGCTGCTTGGTTTTATCAGTGCAGATTCAAATGGCTACAGTTCAGCTTTGTTTTATGTCATTGCTTATGTATTGATGACACTTGGTACTTTTGCCATGATTATGTTGTTATGCCGGACCGGTTTCGAGGCGGAAAATATAGAGGATTTCAAAGGATTAAATAAAAGAAATCCATGGTATGCATTTATTACCTTATTATTAATGTTTTCATTGGCAGGTATTCCACCGATGATCGGATTCTACGCTAAATTGGCTGTTCTACAGGCAGTAGTTAATGCTGGTTTTATATGGCTTGCGGTTATGGCAGTACTGTTCTCATTGATTGGTGCTTTCTATTATTTGCGTATTATAAAACTTATGTATTTCGATGATCCTGAAACTGATGAACCAATTGCATCTAATAGTGAAGTAAAAATTCTATTGAGTGCAAATGGATTTGCAGTTTTGGCACTTGGTATATTTCCTCAAGCATTAATGGGACTAAGTCTCTACGCTATTCAAAATTCCATGTAACTTATAGCAATAATTTTACATACCCTCCGATATGATCTTTTTGAGAGCCCTTTATCGGTAAGAGGTTTTCCGTGTAACATATAAAATAACAATTTCATGTTATTAGGAATATCGTATCAGGATCTTTGTGGAGGTACCTTAATCCACTCAACAGAGCACTCCCTTATTTGCGGATAATATCCTTCAGGGTTTCGGCAGTAGTACCAGTAATTCTTTTGAACTGTAGCTGGTGGACGAGTAGCTGTATTTTGCTGAATATAAGTTGGTGCTTGTTGAGTAAGAACTAGTGGTGATGCCAATATTGGAGAGGTCGCAACCCCAATAGGATAACCGCCAATTGGATAGTAGCGCTCAAAGCGACGATAAGGTCCAAACGTATAATTGTTATAGAATCCAACAGATCCCCAATTGCTGTAAAAGCCGAAATTATTATAAGGTCCAAATCCCCATCCTGTCCCCCATCCCCATGCTGGTCCCCAGCCCCAGCTTGGACCAAATCCCCATCCCAATCCAAGACCAAGACCGAATCCTATGCCAAAACCGTCAAGATGGTGATGGTGCCCATGGTGGTGATGTCCCCAATCATTGTGATGATGAGCTGATGAATCGTTGTTGGCATTATTTTGATCGATTAGTGTATTGTTTTGAATGTTAACGTTTTGAGCAGAAGGTCCGCTTTGTGCGGTTCCATCAGTTTGCGTGGTCTGAGCAGCTTCTGAAGAGTCGCTATTGTCAGGTGTCTGATTATTTTGACTTGCATTGCTTTGATCAGAAGGGTCAGCTTGATTAACTTCGCCTTTTGATTCTAAATCAGCAGGTTCTAATGGTTGGTTGTCCGAGACTGATGGATTATTATCTCTATCTGTATCTTGTTGAATTTCTTTGTGTTGTGCAGATTCTGCACCCGCATCGATGTTATCGTAAAACCCAGAATTATTAGGTTGGTTGATTTCATCCGTTTGGTCAAAATCATCTGTAAAGTCAATATCGTTTTGCTGTTCTAAACTATCGCCCGAGGTAAACGTATCACTTGGATTGGAATTAGTCGCGTCATAATCGTTAGCAAAGTTAGCACTTGGAGCGTAATAGTCAGTAGGATCGGAGTTGTCACTATCAGTATAACTGTCATCGAAATCACCACCATCAAAACCACCATCAAAGCCACCATCAAAACCACCATCAAAGCCACCATCAAAGCCACCATCAAAGCCACCATCAAAGCCACCATCAAAGCCACCATCAAAGCCACCATCAAAGCCTCCACCATCACCACCGTCTTGCGCTCCGACTTGGCTGATCGAGAACAATCCACATAAGGCGATTGTTATGCATGTTAATTTAAATTTTTTCATATGACTCTCGCTCAAAATTATTTCATATTAGCGATATCGTACGAAAAATAATCTGAATAAATTCTGAACGAGTCACTTTGTTTACGATGAGTTATAGTGAAGAAAATAGCCTTTTATTATATTGCTGATTCAATATGAAGTGACTTGTGGGAGATTTCGCTCCGTGATGTTTTGTTTGGAAAATTTTAGGAGAAAAGAAAAAGTGATTTTTGAAGTAGTACGATAGCCATTTTCTTTTAGGAAAATATTGTAGGTAGCAATTACTAAGTGGTTGACAGGAAAATCGAGGAATTACATTGGTAATAGAATTTAGAATATTTTGTTATGGCTATAGATTCTGATGCAATAGTTCGAAAACATAGTCAAATTTGATAGAAATGGGTGAACACAGCCTTTTATAATATTTCATTATTTAAAATATTTCTGTTAATTATTTAGTGTATTAACCTATGGTCTGTTAACCCATAGTTATGATTTCAGTTAAAAATTTTTGATATCTTCTTTAGTTGACGACTTCCAGGCTCACTCGAGCACGCCCTTCTTTTACGAATCCTAACTCTTCAGCGGCGCGTTTGGTGACATCAATTACATTGCGATTGCGAGTACGCATGCGATCATTTATTTTAACAATTACACTGCGATCATTTTCGAGATTGGTCACTTTTACTTGCGTGCCATAGGGGAATTTTTTGTGGGCAGCGGTTAATCCATTTTGATCAAATATTTCGCCATTCGCTGTTTTTTTACCTTGGAATTTGTTGCTGTAATGGACAGCAAAGCCACTCTCTGCAAAAGCAAAGTTGGAAATAAATAGCATATTTATTAGAACAGCAATTGCCAATATTAAACTCAGTTTAATTCTCATAGGAACCTCCGTTGAATAGTTATAAGGATTTAAGGACGATACGATACACGTGATTCATTTTATTGTTTGCGCTAAGTTAATACAAGAAGCAGTATAATGGCTGAATTCTAAATCACTGGTTGCTCTTCAACCAGTTTTTTCGCGCATACTGTGCTTTAGAAAAAATTTGTTCTAATGCGCTACCATCATTTCTTTCGAGTGTTTCCCGAAGTAAATTGAGTTCGTTCAAATAGTTATCAATTTGCTGCAACAGAATTTCACGATTTGTTAGACAAATGTCACGCCACATTTCAGGGGAACTGCCGGCGATGCGTGTGAAGTCACGTAGACCACTTCCGGAGAAATGTAGTAGATGAGCCAGATCACTACTGCTGTGGCGCAGGTGATTCATCATTGTGAAGGCTAAAATATGCGGTAAGTGACTTGTGGCAGCGAGTATTTGATCATGCTCTGCGGCACTCATAATTGAAACCTGCGCACCGCAGGCTTGCCATAATTGACGGACCTTCTCGGTAGCATCAGTACTGGTTTCTGGTAAAGGTGTCAAAATTACATATTTGCCGGCAAATAAATTTATTTGCGCGGCTTGGGCACCACTTTCTTCCGTTCCGGCAATGGGATGACCGGGTACGAAGTGATGGCGATTTTGCATGGTGAAGTGGTGGCGTGCTTCGGCAATGATATCCTGCTTGGTGCTGCCGGCATCAGTGATAATTGTGTTGGCTTGTAAGTGAGTGGCGATTTGTGCTATGACGTGAGCAGTCTGGCCAACCGGCATTGCCAGCAACACCATGTCGGCATTATGCAAAGCTGCTGCTAAATCAACGCCTATTTCGTCGATAATGCCATGCGTCAAAGCATATTGCAGGTTTTGTTGGCCTCGGCCAATGCCCACGATGTGTCGAGCAAGTCCGGCGCTGCGCAATGCGAGGGCAAATGATCCACCGATTAAACCGACTCCGAAGATGACTAATTTGGTAAGTACTGTTGTATTCGTCATAGGCTGTTTGAGTATGTTATAGGCTGCGTCCGATGACTTCCGCGATGCCTTGTAATGAACCCATCAGATCATTTAACTCTGGTGGACTGAGTGCTTGATCGGCATCGCACCAGGCTTCGCATGGATTTGGGTGCATTTCCACTAGCAAACCATCCGCTCCTGCCGCAATGGCCGCACGTGCTAAAGCTGGTACCATCCAAGCTTTTCCACCGGCATGAGAAGGATCAATGATGACCGGCAAATGTGTCTCTCGTTTGAGCACGGGCACGCAAGTGACGTCCATGACATTGCGGTAAGCCGTTTCAAACGCTCGAATGCCCCGTTCGCAGAAAATAATGTTGTGATTGCCACCTGCTGCGATATATTCTGCCGCCATGAGCCATTCGGAAATGGTGGCGGATAATCCGCGCTTGAGTATTACCGGCTTATTGATGCGTCCGATTTCTTTCAGCAAGTCAAAATTCTGCATATTGCGTGTACCAATTTGGATGACATCAACATCGTGTTCGAGAAACGTATCGAGCATACGAACATCCATTAGTTCGGTGACAATTGGTAAGTTATATTTTTTTGCTGCCTTACGGAAAATGCTCAGGCCATCGACACCTTTGCCCTGAAACGTATACGGACTAGTGCGTGGTTTGAAAGCGCCGCCACGCATCAGGCGGCAACCGGCGGCTGCAACCTGTTGTGCCGCTAAATCCATTTGTTCTTGCGTTTCTACCGAGCAGGGACCGCCTATTATTTGTACTTGTTTACCGCCAATTGGGATATTGCCAACTTCAATGATCGAGTCTTGTTTGTGTGATTCGCGCGAAACGATCTTGTATTGCTTGACGATGTGCATCGAGTATTCCACACCCGGTAGGGAGTCAAATATCTCCGGGTCGAGCTTGCTTTCATCACCAATAGCGCCAATTACTGTGCGTTTAGTTCCGCGTGATATGTTGACTTCATGTCCAAGGTTTTGGATTTTTTTTACAACGGTACCGATTTGATCTTCGGTAACGTCTTTATTCATGACAATAATCACGCTATTTCTCCTAGTGCGTTCTCAAGTGACTCCAAGAATCGTTTATTTTCGGATTCCAATCCAACGGTAACCCGAAGATGGTGAGGCATTTCATAAATACCAAGCGGGCGCACAATAATGCCTTGCCGCAACAGGCTTTGATAGACTTTCAAAGTGTTGTTTGCATCACCTGGTACTTGGAAACTGATGAAATTACCATACGAAGGAATGTATTCAATGCCAAGTTTGCGAAAACCGTCGCTCAGTTGCAGCATGCCTGCACGGTTTAATGCATAGGATTTTTGCACAAATTCACCGTCTTGTAGTCCAGCGAGCGCACCAACTAAAGCAATGCTGCTGACATTGAATGGTTGGCGCACGCGATTCATTAGGTTGGCCACATCAGGATGAGTTAATCCAAATCCGATACGTACACCGGCGAGTCCATAAATTTTTGAGAAAGTTCGTGTAATCAATAGATTAGGAAATTTCCCCAACCACTCTATGCTATCAGGTTTGTTGGCTTCTGGCAGATATTCATAATACGCTTCATCCATGACGACAAGCACATCGTGCGAAACGCGTTCCATGAATTGAAACAGTTCATTTTCACTGGAAAGTGTGCCGGTGGGATTGTTGGGACTAGCTATAAATACAATACGTGTTTCCGGTGTGATGGCATCGAGCATCGCATGCAGGTCGTGACCAAAATCCCGGGCGGGAACCGATATGCCGATGGCCCCGATCATTTGCACAACCAGCGGATAAACTGCAAAAGCGTGCTGTGAATAGACCGCGGCGGCACCCGGTTTCAAAAATACGCGCGCGGCAAGATCCAAAATATCATTGGAGCCGTTTCCGAGAATGATCTGTTCTGAAGCGACGTCATAACGCTTGGAAAGTGCGGTTTTTAATTCATAGCCACTACCATCCGGATAAAGTGCTACATCATGCAATGCAGTGATCATAGCATCCAGCGCGAGCGGGCTTGTTCCAAGTGGATTTTCGTTGGAGGCAAGTTTGATGACATGCGCTTCATCCACTCCCATTTCGCGTGCTAACTCACTAATCGGTTTGCCAGGTTGATAAGGTTGGATCGAACGGATATATTCTGGGGCAAAGTCGCAAAGATTCATAAGCTCAAGTTATTATTAACAATTTAAAAAAAATGCGGAAATTAGGAGAACGTCAATACGTAAGATTCGATGGTGGAAAAATTATGTTGCTGGATAAGATCCCAAGATCTTCAAGAAAGCGGCTTTTTCACGTAACTCAATTAGCGCAGCGGCTACATTGCTATCTTGCTGATGTCCTTCGATATCTACAAAAAAAACATATTGCCATAGTCCGGTACGGGAAGGACGTGATTCCAGACGACTCATGCTAACTCCATGCTGGGCCAAGGGTTCGAGTAGTTCATAGATTGCCCCGGAACGATTATGGGTCGACATAATCAACGATGTTTTGTCTTTTCCGGAAGCATCCACTATCTGTTTGCCAATAACAAGAAAACGCGTTGTGTTTCTCGGATCATCCTCGATGTTTTCTGCACAGATGGAAAGCTCGAACAGTTCCGCTGCTCGCTTACTTGCTATCGCTGCGGCATATTTATCCGTTGCAGCTTGCCTTGCAGCTTCTGCATTGCTTGCAGTATTGATAAGCGCTGTATTGGGAATATGTGGCAAATTATTTTTTAACCAAAGATAACATTGTGCTAATGACTGGGGGTGAGAAAAAATTTTGTTGATTCTTGCCAATTCGGTTTGTTGCGCCATGAGAAATTGATGCACAGGTAATTGAATTTCACCACAAATGGTGAGGGGAGTGTGTAATAGCAGATCCATAGATCTACCAACCGCACCCTCGGTAGAGTTTTCCACTGGTACAACGCCATAATTGGCCATATCTAATTCTACTGTGCGAAACACATCATCTATCGAATTGCATGCCAGCGTTGTTATCGCGTTGCCAAAACGCTTCAATGCCGCTTCTTCAGAAAAAGTACCGCTTGGTCCAAGATAAGCTACGCTCATTGGCTTTTCTAAAGCACGGCACAGTGACATGATTTCGATAAATAACTTCTTAATCTTCTCGTTGCTAATAGGACCGGGATTTTGGTTTTGTACACGTGCTAATATTTGCGCTTCGCGTTCTGGTCGATAAACGATACCGCTCTTTTTGATCTCGCCAATTTGTTGAGCTAGGCCTGCACGTTTACATACCAGTTGCAGTAATTCGTCATCAATGGCGTCAATCTGATCACGTAGCTGTTTAAGTTGTTCTGACATGGGTATCGATTTCGATTCAGCGGTAATTCTTTTGCATATAATCCGGAACTGGCAGATAGCGTGCCATGAGCACACCATCAATAGCGCTAATTTCATCCAGTGCATGCTGTGGTAACGGACTATCCACATCCACAAGCGTATAAGCCATTTCACCGCGCGATTTGTTGATCATGTTATGGATATTCAGACCGGCTTTAGCCATGCTGGTGGAAATTTGTCCAAGAATATTGGGTACATTTGCATTGGCAACCGCTACCCGGAAAGGGGATTCGCGTTCCATTTGAATATCTGGAAAGTTAACCGTGTTTGTAATATTGCCGTTTTGTAAATAATCGATCAATTGATTAACCACCATGACGGCGCAATTCTCTTCAGCTTCTTGCGTAGAAGCGCCCAAGTGGGGCAGCGAGATCACACCTTCCAGGCGTTGGAGTTTTTGGCTAGGAAAGTCGCTGACATAAGCCTTGATTTTATTTGCAGTGACACCAGCAAGCACAGCATCTTCATCGACGACGGCGCTACGTGAGAAATTCAATAAAATGACATTGTGCTTCATTAACTGAATATTTTGATCATTGATTAGATGGTGTGTTGAATCCAAAAGCGGGACATGCAAACTGATAAATTCGCTACGGCGCAACAGGTCTTCCAAACTATGCGCTTTCTTAACTTCCGCTGAAAGACTCCAAGCTGATTCGACAGTGATTTTGGGATCATAGCCGATAACCTTCATGCCAAGTTTGATGGAGGCATTCGCCACCAGTCGGCCGATTTCACCCAATCCGATAATACCCAGCGTACGCCCTGGTAATTCGATACCAGAAAAGCGCCTTTTACCTTCTTCAGCTTGTTTATTGAGTGCTGCGTCATCGCCATGCAGATTTTCTACATAATGCAGGGCTGGCACGAGATTGCGTGCCGCTAAGAACATACCCGCCAGGGTCAATTCCTTGACTGCGTTGGCGTTGGCCCCTGGCGTATTGAATACGGGAATACCACGGCTATTCATGGTCAATACCGGAATATTGTTAGTACCCGCACCCGCACGCCCGATCGCTTTGACGCTTTCGGGAATTTGACTATCCAGCATATTGTATGAGCGAACTAGAATGGCATCCGGATCGGACATGTCATTACTCACTTGATAATCGTCTGCAGGAAAACGATTGAGGCCTTGAGAAGATATCTGATTAAGGGTGAGAATCTTGAAGATTTTGCGTTGATGTTCAAGCATGCCGATTAGCAAACTCCTTCATAAACACCGCCAATTTTGCCACACCTTCCACCGGCATAGCATTGTAAATTGATGCACGCATACCACCAACCGAACGATGACCTTTCAATTGAATCAAGCCGTTAGCTTGTGCTTGTTTGAGGAATTTATCATCCAATGCCGAATTCTTTAATGTAAATGGCACATTCATGCGTGAACGATCCGACTTAACTACCGGGCACTGATAAAAATCGGAATTATCCAGGCAATCATACAAAAGGTTGGCTTTTGTGATATTGGTTTTCTCGATTTCAGCCAAACCGCCTTGCCGCTTCAACCATGCAAGCACCAAGCCGGTGATATAGATTGCATAAGTGGGTGGCGTGTTATACATCGAATCATTTTGTGCATGTATTAAATAATTATATAGCGTTGGCGTTTCTGTTAGCGGCTTGCCTAACAGATCCTCCCTGATAATGACCAGCGTCAATCCGGCAGGGCCGAGGTTTTTTTGCGCACCGGCATAAATCAATCCAAAGTGAGTAACATCCAATGGCCGTGACAAAATATCCGAGGACATATCGACAACCAAAGGAATATCCTTACCTTGGCTGATTTGCGGGATCCATTGAAATTCCACACCACCGATAGTTTCATTGCTAGTGTAATGAACATAAGCGGCGTGCGGATTCAGGTTCCATGTTTGCTGAGCCGGTACATACGTGAAGTTAGCGTCTGCAGCAGTGGCGGCAACATTGACTGTGCAATAACGATTCGCTTCCTCGATGGCTTTTGTTGACCACTGGCCGGTATTGATATAGTCGGCTGTTTTTTTTCCACGTAATAAATTCATTGGCACCATAGAGAACTGACTAGAAGCTCCGCCTTGTAGAAACAACACCTTATAACTAGGCGGAATGCCAAGCAGTTCACGCAAATCGCTTTCGGTTTTTTCTGCGATTGACATGAATTCCTTGCCACGATGACTCATTTCCATGACCGACATGCCACTACCATGCCAATCGAGCATTTCGTCGCGCGCTTGCTGCAATACTTCTTTGGGAAGCACGGCTGGTCCGGCACTGAAATTAAAAGTTTCAATCATTAAATGTTCACTACCGCGTTGGGAGGTTGTTAACTTTCCACATCGTTATCTTCACTTTCCACTACTCGCTCCAATCCAGCTAGTTTTTCACCTGCATCCAAGTTAATCAACGTGACGCCTTGCGTGGCACGGCTCATTTCCCGCACTTCGTTGACGCGAGTACGAATCATCACGCCACCTGAAGTGATCAGCATGATTTCATCATCGGGTTTGACCAGTTTGGCAGTCACTACCTTGCCGTTGCGCAAGCTCGTGATAATCGCGATCATGCCTTGCGTGCCACGGTTATGACGCGTGTATTCGCTTATCGGGGTGCGCTTACCGTAACCATTTTCGGTAGCTGTCAAAACCGTGAGTTCTTCATCTTCAGCTACCAGCATTGAAATAACTCTTTGACCAGAACCGAGTTTCATGCCGCGCACCCCGCGGGCAGTACGCCCCATCGGACGTACATCATTTTCATTGAAACGCGTGGCTTTACCGTTGTCCGAAAACAACATAACATCATGTCTGCCTTCAGTTAATTCGACGCCGATCAAGTAATCGCCTTCATCCAACCCGATAGCGATGATGCCGTTATTACGCGGCCGTGAGAACTCCGATAATGGTGTTTTTTTAACCGTGCCAAAAGCCGTTGCCATAAAGACAAAACGGTTTTCATCAAAAGTTTTTACGGGAAGAATTGCGTTGATTTTTTCGCCGTCTTCCAGTTGAACCCAGTTGATAATGGGTTTACCGCGCGACTGCCGGCCACCTTGTGGCACTTCGTAGACTTTGATCCAGTATACACGGCCCAAACTTGAGAAACATAATATATAGTCATGCGTGTTGGCAATGAACAATTTGTCGATAAAGTCATCTTCCTTGGTACTGGTTGCCAGTTTGCCGCGGCCACCGCGTTTCTGAGCGCGATAGTCATCAAGTAATTGAGATTTGATATAACCGCTATGCGATAATGTCACGACAACATCTGCCGGTGCGATCAAGTCTTCAACACTTAAGTCCTGTGTGTCAACAATGATTTCACTACGACGCTTGTCGCCGAATTGCTGTTTGATAGCTCCCAATTCTTCAGTGATAATGCGAGTAATCCGTTCTGGATTGGCCAGAATATCCAGATAATCAATAATCTTGTCGATAATTTCTTTGTATTCTGCAACAATTTTTTCCTGCTCGAGACCGGTTAAGCGTTGCAGACGTAATTCTAAAATCGCTTGCGCCTGCGCATCTGACAAGGAATAACCCTGTACTTGTAATCCAAAGCTTTCGTCCAAACCTTCAGGGCGTAGCGCATGGGCGTCTGCCATGGCACGTGATAGCATTTCCGCTACCAATTGCGATTGCCAGGGCCGTGCCATTAGTGCTACTTTGGCATCAGCCGGTGTTGGAGCGGCTTTTATCAAAGCAATGATTTCATCTACATTCGAGAGTGCGACTGCCAATCCTTCTAATAAATGACCGCGCTCGCGCGCTTTCTTCAACTCAAAGACAGTGCGTCGTGTTACGACCTCGCGGCGATGACGCAGAAATGCATCTAGAATCTGCTTCAAATTGAGCAAACGGGGCTGGCCATCAAGCAATGCCACCATGTTCATACCGAAAGTGTCTTGCATTTGCGTTTCTTTATACAAGTTATTCAGAATGACTTCCGGCATTTCGCCACGCTTTAATTCAATCACGACTCGCATGCCCGATTTGTCAGATTCATCGCGCAAATCGGAAATACCTTCGATTTTTTTGTCTCGGACCAATTCTCCTATGCGGATTAATAGGTTAGCCTTGTTAACCTGATATGGCAGTTCGTCGATAATGATGCTTTGGCGGCTGCCTTTTTCCAAATCTTCAAAATGAGTGCGTGCCCGCATGACGACACGGCCACGCCCTGTATGGTAGCCATCTCTTACACCGGCAACACCATAAATGATGCCGGCAGTAGGAAAATCCGGTGCCGGGATCAGGTCAATCAATTCATCGATACTGATATCCGGATTTTTGAGCATTGCCAAGCAAGCATCCACCACTTCGCTTAAATTATGCGGTGGAATATTGGTCGCCATACCGACTGCGATGCCGGACGATCCATTGATCAAGAGATTGGGAATTTTGGCTGGAAGTATTAAAGGCTCTTTTTCCGAGTCATCGTAATTGGGGCCAAAATTTACCGTTTCTTTGTCAAGATCAATCAATAATTCATGCGCGATCCGAGACATGCGGATTTCAGTGTAGCGCATGGCAGCAGCATTATCGCCATCAACGGATCCGAAGTTGCCCTGCCCATCAATTAACATATAACGCAAGGAAAAGTCCTGTGCCATGCGAACGATGGTGTCGTAGACAGCGGTGTCGCCGTGCGGGTGGTATTTACCAATAACATCACCCACGATACGTGCGGATTTCTTATAAGGCCTGTTCCAATCGTTAGATAGCTCATGCATGGCAAACAATACACGGCGATGTACGGGCTTCAGGCCATCGCGGACATCAGGCAGGGCTCGTCCGACAATGACGCTCATCGCATAATCAAGATAGGAACGCCGCATTTCTTCTTCAAGGCTGATGGGCAGAGTTTCCTTGGCAAACTGATTCATGTCTTAGACTTTATGATAAACAATGGGTTATGGTGAGAGAAGTGCCTTTTCAATTTTTAAACTAGCATCTACTAGAGATTAATTGGGCATTCTAACATGCTGTAATTGTTTCTTTATGAACTTTACGCTTTGAAACAAAAGTTGCAATACAATATCATAGTAAGTTCCGTTAGCTTGACGGAAGAAGAAAACTAATTGGTCATTATGAAGAAACTGCTACTTGTATGGTGCTGGTCCTGTATTTACGAAACGGCAACTATTCTCTGTATTGCAAACGATAGCTGATTCCATTTATCGCTTGCCGAACTCTAAGTGCTTAACTCATTGCCTTAACACAATATTATCTGCAGCTTAATAAAATTTAGCTAGAAATTGTTGATGCATTGCGCAGGGTGATGTGCTTTTTATATGAAGAAGAAAATAAGAAAAGCTTGAAAAAGCAAAGTAAATGGGTAAACATAACAACCTTTCATAACAGCCTGTTAAAATATTTCCTGCCTTTCCTGGTAAAGCATTTAATAAATTTCTCCTTTGAACTGATATGTGAGTGTTATTTGTGTCTAATCTAATGAATACTTATTCCCGGCTACCTGTTACCTTTATCAAAGGCGAGGGTGTGTGGTTGTGGGATGATTGTGGCGAGCGGTATCTCGATGCGTTGTCTGGTGTAGCGGTGTGTGGATTAGGTCATTGCCATCCACGTTTAACTAAAGCGATATGTGAGCAGGCAGGTAAACTGATTCATACATCTAATCTTTATCATATTGATAAACAGGAGCGACTGGCAGATCGCCTGATTGAGTTATCTGGAATGGACAGCGCATTCTTTTGTAATTCCGGTGCGGAGGCTAATGAGGCTGCTATTAAGTTAGCTCGATTGTATGGGCATAATAAAGGAATTTCTTTGCCCACCATTATTGTAATGGAGCGATCGTTTCACGGCCGTACGATGGCAACGTTGACGGCAAGTGGAAATCGCAAAGTGCAAGCCGGATTTGAACCTTTATTGTCCGGTTTTGTGCGCGTTCCCTATAATAATATGGACGCGGTCACACAAGTCGCTGTGAATAATAAAGATGTGGTGGCCGTGCTAGTGGAACCTTTTCAAGGGGAAGGCGGCGTTAATATTCCCGAAGCGCATTATTTGCAGGAATTGCGCAATCTATGCACTCAAAACAATTGGCTTTTGATGTTGGATGAAGTGCAGTCTGGAATTGGGAGAAGTGGCAAATGGTTTGCGTTCCAGCATAGTCATATTCTGCCGGATGTCATGACACTAGCTAAAGGCTTAGGCGCTGGAGTCGCGATTGGTGCATGTTTGGCAAGAAGTAGTGCTGCAGAAGTATTTAAACCGGGCAATCATGCTTCCACGTTTGGTGGAAATCCATTGGCTTGCGCAGCGGCTATTGAAACACTGGCTGTAATTAGTGAAGAAAATCTTCTTGATCATGTGACGGATTTGGGTAATTTTATGCGTGCCCGACTTAAGGACCAATTGCAAGATGTACCGGGCGTCGTGCAAATTAGAGGTCAAGGCTTAATAATTGGTATTGAATTGTCAGTGCCTTGTGGAGATTTAGTAAAGAAAGCATTGGAAAAGAGATTATTAATCAATGTAACTTCAGATAAAGTAGTACGTCTATTGCCAGCACTTGTCATGCAAAGACCCGAAGCGGATCAAGTAGTCAACATCACTTGTTCGCTAATAAAGGAGTTTCTGAATAGCCCCACTAATCAATAGATTAGAGTTTGTTCGATTGACCATACATTGAGATTTATGCAATTCAAGCATTTCCTGCAATTTAGCGATTTTAGTCGTGAAGAATATGAATATCTATTTGAGCGCGCGCGCTGGATAAAGCAGGAGTTCAAGCAATATCGCCAATACTGGCCATTAACCGACCGTACGCTGGCAATGGTATTTGACAAAAATTCAACGCGGACACGTTTGTCTTTTGAAGCCGGAATGCATCAATTGGGTGGCACGGCGATTTATTTGTCTTCGCGTGATACGCAGTTAGGGCGCGGAGAACCTGTCGAAGATTCGGCAAGAGTCATATCGCGCATGGTGGATATCGTTATGATTCGTACCTATGAGCATGACATTATCAAGCGTTTTGCAGAAAATTCTCGGGTGCCAGTTATTAATGGTTTGACTGACAAATACCACCCTTGCCAAATTATGAGTGATATTTTTACCTATACGGAGTACAGAGGAAGTATAGTTAATAAAACAGTGGCTTGGATAGGGGATGCAAATAATATGTGCAATACATGGCTCCAAGCAGCTGAGATTTTCAATTTTAAGGTTCATGTTTCTACACCGCCTGATTATGGTGTCTCTCCTGAGCAGCTTGAATTAATTAACCCGGCACACTATGAAATATTTGCGCATCCACGCAAAGCCTTAATTGGTGCGGATTTAGTGACTACAGATGTATGGACAAGTATGGGATTTGAAGAAGAAACTGAGCAAAGAAAACGTGATTTTGCTGACTATTGCGTTAATGAGGAAATGATGTCTATGGCGCAAAAAGACGCATTATTCATGCATTGCTTACCAGCTCATCGAGGAGAAGAAGTAAGTGCAGCAGTTCTGGATGGCCCACAATCAGTGGTTTGGGACGAAGCAGAAAATCGCTTGCATACTCAGAAGGCATTGTTGGAATATTTATTGTTGGGTAAGTTAATGATTTGAAATTAATTAATTTGTTTATAAGAATAATAATGTAAGTTATTGATAATAAAATATCTTAGTGAGAATATTAATAGATAATGAAGAAAATCAAGAAAGTTGTTCTGGCATTTTCGGGAGGCCTCGATACATCGGTAATACTAAAATGGTTGCAAGACACTTATCAATGTGAGGTTGTAACATTTACCGCTGATATTGGTCAGGGCGAAGAAGTCGAACCGGCTCGAGCTAAAGCAGCACAACTGGGTGTAAACGAAATATATATTGATGATCTGCGTGAAGAATTCGTACGAGACTTTGTATTTCCAATGTTTCGAGCGAATACGATTTATGAGGGTGAATATTTATTGGGCACGAGCATTGCGCGTCCATTAATTGCAAAAAGACAAATTGAGATTGCCCGAGAAACGAAAGCGGATGCCGTTTCTCATGGCGCGACAGGAAAAGGCAATGATCAGGTCAGATTTGAATTAGGTTACTATGCATTGCAGCCAGATATCCATGTGATTGCGCCATGGCGTGAGTGGGATCTAACATCACGAGAGAAATTGCTACATTACGCAGAGCGGCACGGTATTCCTGTTGAAATGAAAAAGAAAAGTGGTTCGCCCTATAGTATGGATGCTAACCTCTTGCATATTTCCTATGAAGGCAGAATTTTGGAGGATCCTGCTGTAGAGCCTGAAGAATCAATGTGGCGTTGGAGTGTGTCGCCAGAGCAAGCACCTGACAATCCAGAATATCTAGATATCGAATTCAAACGGGGTGACGCGGTAGCTCTGAATGGAAGTTTATTGTCGCCAGCGGGAATTCTGGAGAAACTCAATCAATTGGGTGGAAGGCACGGAATTGGAAGATTAGATTTGGTCGAGAATCGCTATGTAGGGATGAAGTCAAGGGGGTGCTATGAAACTCCGGGTGGGACAATCTTGTTGCGTGCGCACCGAGCAATGGAGTCGATTACACTTGATCGGGAAGTTGCTCACTTAAAGGATGATCTGATGCCCAGATACGCGGCCTTGATTTACAATGGTTATTGGTGGAGTCCAGAACGCAAGATGATGCAAGCCATGATTAATACTACGCAGGAAAGTGTTAATGGATGGGTTCGATTGAAGTTATATAAAGGAAATGTCGTGGTCGTTGGGAGAGATTCTCCGACAGATTCATTGTTTGATTCACATATTGCTACTTTTGAAGATGACGCCGGTGCTTACAATCAGGCTGACGCAGCAGGATTTATTAAGTTAAATGCATTAAGATTAAGAATTGCAGCAGGGATTGGGAGAAATAAACAAACACGATAGGAGAATTACCATTCAAATTGTGATTAGTTTTAGTTAATGAAAATTATATTTTTAATTAAGCCATATGCCATCGTTTGATATTGTTTCTGAGGTTGACAGTCAGGAAGTAAGAAATGCGGTTGATCAGGTAAATAAAGAATTAACTACTCGTTTTGATTTTAAAGGCTCTGACGCAAGAGTGGAAAAAACTGATTATCAGTTAACTGTTTTTGCGGACGATGAATTTAAACTAGAACAAGTATTAGATATTTTACGGGTAAAATTAACCAAAAGGAATGTCGATGTACGTTGCTTGGAAAAAGGACAAATCGAGAAGATAAGTGGTAACAAGATGAAGCAAATCGTGACAGTGAAAACCGGACTTGATTCTGAATTGGCAAAAAAAATTGTTAGGTATATAAAAGATAGCAAACTCAAGGTTCAGGCCAATATTCAAGGCGAAGTCGTGAGAGTGACGGGATCAAAAAGAGATATTCTTCAAGAGGTTATTCAAATAGTGCGAAAGTTGGTTGATAATTTTCCACTACAATTTCATAATTTTAGAGATTAGGTTTTTTAAGCCAGTTTAGACTTAAAAGATTACTTGTCCACATAAATTGGTTTTTTATTTATAATTATTAGAGTATTCAAAATGTATCTTGTACGCACTAATATGAAACCTTTATTTGATTTCTTTGAAAGAGAATGCAGCTTGTAGTGTGATGCAGTGTAAAATAATTCAATTGATGTGCTCTTTGCACTTGTTGCAGTTTGTCTTGACATACCTTAATAAACCCCATAGAATCCGCTCTCTTTTTTGCTATTGTAATGCCAAATATTTTGTAGATAGCTAACAGCAATTGCAATATTGAATTCAATAAATACAAGTTAAATAGTTTATGTTGTATGGCGGCTGCTAGCCGTCTTAGTTTTTAGGACACAGAGATGCCAACAATAAGTCAGTTAGTACGAAAACCACGAGTCGCTAAACGAATTAAAAGTAGCGTTCCTGCGCTTGAAAACTGCCCGCAAAAAAGAGGGGTATGTACAAGAGTATATACAACAACACCTAAAAAACCGAATTCTGCTTTGCGAAAAGTGGCAAGAGTGCGTTTGACCAATGGATTTGAAGTATCAAGTTACATAGGTGGAGAAGGCCATAATCTTCAGGAGCATTCCGTTGTGCTGATACGAGGTGGTCGCGTAAAAGATCTCCCTGGTGTTAGGTATCATACAATTAGAGGAAGTCTGGATACGGCGGGCGTTAAAGATCGCAAACAGGGTCGCTCAAAATATGGTTCGAAGAAACCAAAGAGTGCTTAGAGAAATTCTTAAGTAACAAATAATATGAGGTTATGTCATGCCTAGACGCAGAGAAGTTCCAAAACGAGAAATACTGCCGGATCCAAAATATCATAACGTAGAGTTGGCAAAATTTGTTAATGTGCTGATGACTCGCGGTAAGAAATCTGTAGCAGAAAGAATAATTTACGGAGCTTTGAAACATATAGAGAAAAAAAATGGTGGTAATCCTCTTGATGTTTTTACGCAAGCTTTGACGAACGTAAGGCCTTTAGTGGAAGTTAAGAGTCGACGAGTTGGGGGTGCCAATTATCAGGTACCCGTAGAGGTTAGATCGGTTCGGCGCAATGCGCTGGCTATGAGATGGTTGAGGGATGCTGCGAGAAAAAGAAACGAAAAATCAATGGATGCAAGATTGGCTGGTGAATTGGCTGAGGCTGCCGAAGGTAGAGGTGGCGCAGTTAAAAAACGCGAAGAGGTGCATAGAATGGCTGAATCAAATAAAGCTTTTTCGCATTTTAGATTTTAGGTGGTGAATAGATACTGAATGTGTCATAAGAAAAAGTGTACTTAATTGAATTTACTGTAAGGCGTTAAGCGGTGGCAAGAAAAACTCCCATAGAACGATATAGAAATATAGGCATCATGGCTCACATAGATGCGGGTAAGACTACAACTACAGAGCGTGTTCTTTTTTATACTGGTGTGTCACATAAACTAGGAGAAGTTCATGATGGTGCGGCCACTATGGATTGGATGGAACAAGAGCAGGAAAGAGGTATTACCATTACTTCTGCGGCAACGACTTGCTTCTGGAAAGGAATGGCAGGAAACTATCCGGAGCATAGAATAAATATTATTGATACGCCAGGTCACGTGGATTTCACAATCGAAGTTGAACGCTCCCTAAGAGTTCTGGATGGTGCTTGTACAGTTTTTTGTGCTGTCGGTGGGGTGCAGCCACAAACCGAGACGGTTTGGAGGCAAGCAAATAAATATCATGTTCCAAGATTAGCATTTGTTAATAAAATGGATAGATCTGGTGCCAATTTCATGCGAGTTTATGATCAAATTAAAACTCGGCTTAAAGCTGCGCCGGTTCCAATTCAATTGCCAATAGGTTCTGAGGATAAATTCGAGGGTGTGGTTGATCTCATTAAAATGAAAGCTATTTACTGGGACGATGAAAGTCGCGGTATGAAGTTTGAGGAGCGTGATGTTCCGGCGGATCTTGTCAGTGAGGCTAAAGATTGGCGTGAAAAGATGTTAGAGTCGGCTGCTGAGGCAGATGAAGATTTAATGAATAAGTATCTTGAAAATGGTGACTTAGAAGTTTCGGAAATAAAACGTGGTCTGCGTATGCGTACGATTAACAACGAAATAGTGCCTATGATGTGCGGTACGGCCTTTAAAAACAAAGGTGTTCAGGCAATGCTCGATGCCGTTATTGATTATATGCCATCGCCCATCGACATTTTGGCGATAGAAGGTGAAAATGAAGAAGGTGGAGCTGATAAGCGTAAAGCGGATGATAATGAGCCATTTTCTGCTTTGGCATTCAAAATTGCTACGGATCCCTATGTGGGTCAGTTGATATTTTTCAGAGTTTATTCTGGCGTTGTGACCTCGGGCGACACTATCTATAATTCAGTCAAAGGAAAAAAAGAAAGAATTGGTAGATTGTTGCAGATGCATGCAAATCAGCGAGACGAAATTAAAGAAGTTCGTGCAGGTGATATAGCGGCGGCTGTCGGTTTAAAGGATGTTGTTACTGGGGATACTCTGTGTGACCCACAAAAAATAATAACTTTGGAAAAAATGGATTTTCCTGAACCAGTTATTCATGTGGCTGTTGAACCTAAGACGAAGATTGATCAAGAGAAAATGGGTATAGCTTTGAATAGACTTGCTCAAGAAGATCCTTCGTTTAGGGTTAGAACTGATGAAGAGTCTGGTCAAACAATTATTTCAGGGATGGGTGAGTTGCATCTGGAAATCATTGTTGATCGAATGAAGCGTGAGTTTGGAGTGGAAGCGAATGTTGGCGCTCCTCAAGTAGCTTATCGGGAAGCAATCAGAAAACTAGTTGAAATTGAAGGGAAATTCGTAAAGCAATCTGGTGGGCGCGGACAATACGGACATGTTTGGCTTAAAATGGAGCCGAATGAAACAGGCAAGGGATTTGAATTTGTTGATGAAATCAAAGGCGGTGTTGTTCCGCGGGAATATATACCTGCGGTAGAAAAGGGCTTGCTGGAGACATTACCAAATGGTGTATTAGCGGGATATCCTGTTGTTGATGTAAAAGTAACTCTTTTTGATGGATCTTATCATGATGTTGATTCTAATGAGAATGCATTCAAAATGGCGGCTTCGATAGCTTTTAAAGATGGAATGCGAAAAGCAAATCCGGTTTTATTAGAACCAATGATGGCTGTTGAGGTGGAGACACCTGAAGATTTTATGGGTAACGTCGTTGGGGATTTGTCATCAAGGAGGGGTATGATACAAGGAATGGAAGATATTCCTGGTTTAAAAGTAATCCGTGCCGAAGTGCCGCTCGCAGAAATGTTTGGTTATTCAACAGCATTAAGATCAGCAACGCAAGGTAGGGCGACATATTCAATGGAATTCAAGCAATATGCTGAAGCGCCTAAAAATGTAGCGGACGCTATAATAAACAAAAAGTGATGAATTGATTGAGTAGAAAAGGATAGGTCATGGCAAAGAGTAAATTTGAGCGGTCGAAGCCACATGTAAATGTAGGGACGATAGGTCACGTGGATCATGGGAAGACGACGTTGACGGCGGCGATAACGACGATATTGACGAAGAAATTTGGTGG
>CAADGS010000152.1 GCA_900696615.1 uncultured beta proteobacterium | reverse complement strand
GCACCTATATTTACTTTACCCCCAATTATTGTGTCACCAATATAACTCAGATGATTTGCCTTACTTCTTAAACCAATTTGACTATTTTTAACTTCAACAAAATTACCAATATGAACTTCATTAAAAAGCTTTGTACCTGGACGAATGCGTGCATAAGGACCTATTTTGCATTTTTCACCGATTTCAGTATCTTCAATTAAACTATAGGGAGCAACGATTGTTCCTTTAGCAACGGTTACGTTTTTTAATATGCAGTGAGGGCCAATTTGCACATCATCATGCAAATTTACGACCCCTTCAAAAACGCAATTAATATCAATCGATACTTCAGATCCACAATTCAGTTCTCCTCTGATATCTATCCTCGACGGATCAGCTAAATAAACCCCATTCTTCAGTAACTTATTAGCACATTCTAATTGATAGATCCTCTCAAGTTCTGCCAATTGCAGCTTGTCATTGACACCTGCAATCTCCCAAAGATTCTCAGGTTGTATTGAAGCTATTTCGATACCCTCTCTAACAGCCATTGAAACGACATCAGTTAAATAATATTCACGTTGCGAATTATTGTTACCTATTTTTGGTAACCAGTCATGTAAATAGCAATTCGGAATCAGCATAATTCCAGTATTAATTTCACATATACTGTGCTGTTCTTGGGTTGCATCTTTTTGTTCGACGATCTTTGTAATCGCACTTGTTACGGGGTCGCGTATAACTCTGCCATACCCCGTTGGATCTTTAATAAAGGCTGATATCAAGGCACAACGATCCTTTAGTGCTAGGGCCTTAAGTTTTCTAAGTACTTCTATGCTTACTAGCGGTACATCTCCATACAAAATAAGGGTCGATCCATCATGATCGAGAAAGGATAGGGCTTGCATTACAGCGTGACCTGTACCAAGTTGTTGCTGTTGTGTAACCCAAATTAAGTCGGTATCAACAATCGATTGCCTGACTCTCTCGCCACCATGACCTATAACGACACAAATACTATCTGGTTCTAGTAGGCGAGCAGTATCGATCACTCGTTTAAGTAAAGGAATGCCACCTAAAGTATGCAACACTTTAGGCACTGATGATTGCATGCGTTTTCCTGTCCCTGCTGCGAGAATTACAACATTCAGTTTTGCCACAATTAAAGATTCATTTAGAATTAAAAAAGTAAATACACAATTTGATATAACAGCATAACAAATTTCTTTTATATCTATTCTATTTAAATAAAGCTAAATTTTGCTGCTATTCAAGCGTATGTGGACTATTAAATTTGGAAAACGACATGACAGTCGCTTATACATTATCATTATGTAATTAAGCTAGCTCGGGGAAATCCCAGTATAAAATGGGAAGAGTAAACTTAAAATACATATAGGGAAGTAGACGATATCATTTGCGTCGCCTAACGCATCATATTTGGAAAGTTCTTAAAGTGACGCTAACTTATTAGTGTTTCCGTTTTCTTAGTTTATCTATTGCAGCCAATTGTGCCATTGCTTCTACTAATTCAGCCTGTGCCTTAGCATAGTCTAATTCTGACTGACGATTTCTTATTGCTTCTTCTGCAGCTCGTTTCACTTCGATCGCCTTAGCTTCGTCAAGATCATGGCTTCGTACAGCAGTATCAGCCAGTATTGTTACTACATCCGGTTGAACTTCTAGCATCCCCCCTGAAACATATATCATTTCCTCATCTTTCAGTTGAGCTTTTATACGCACCATTCCAGATTTTATTTTGGTCAACATTGGTGTATGGTGTGGATAAATACCTACTTCTCCCATCTGCGCTGGTGCTACCAAAAACTCTACCGGTCCAGAATAGATCGATTCTTCTGCACTTACTATATCTAGATGAAAAACAATTCCCATTTCTATATTCTCTGAATTTATTGAAGAGTTTTAGCTTTTTCAATGACTTCTTCAATACTCCCGACCATATAAAATGCCTGTTCAGGCACTTCGTCATATTCACCTTCCACAATCCCTTTGAACCCTTTGATTGTATCCTTAAGTGAAACATATTTCCCAGGCGCTCCAGTGAATACTTCTGCAACGTTAAATGGTTGTGAAAGAAAACGTTGAATTTTCCTTGCCCGATTAACCGCAAGCTTATCTTCTGCAGATAATTCATCCATACCCAAAATAGCAATGATATCTCTTAATTCTTTATAACGCTGCAAAGTTTGTTGTACCATCCGAGCGGTGTTGTAATGCTCTTCTCCAACAACTTGTGGATCGAGTTGACGCGATGTAGAGTCGAGAGGATCAACTGCCGGATAGATCCCTAAGGATGCAATATCACGTGATAAAACTACCGTTGCATCCAAATGCCCAAATGTAGTAGCCGGTGAAGGATCGGTTAAATCATCGGCAGGTACATAAACAGCTTGTATAGATGTTATCGAACCTGTTTTTGTTGAAGTAATTCGCTCTTGCAAGCGCCCCATTTCTTCTGCTAATGTAGGCTGATATCCAACTGCAGATGGCATACGCCCTAGGAGCGCAGATACTTCAGTTCCCGCCAAAGTATATCGATAAATATTATCAACAAAGAATAGTACATCACGCCCTTCATCGCGAAAAGCTTCTGCCATTGTTAAACCTGTTAATGCTACTCGCAAACGATTTCCTGGCGGTTCATTCATTTGTCCATAAACTAGTGCTACTTTATCAAGCACTTTAGATTCTTTCATTTCATGATAAAAATCATTACCTTCTCTAGTGCGCTCTCCTACACCTGCAAATACAGAATACCCGCTATGCTCAATAGCAATATTCCGAATAAGCTCCATCATATTAACAGTTTTACCTACACCCGCCCCCCCGAACAATCCCACTTTTCCACCTTTGGCAAACGGGCAAATTAAATCAATAACTTTAATACCGGTTTCTAACAATTCTGTAGATGCTGATAGCTCATCAAAAGCAGGTGATTTGCGATGAATTGACATAGCTTGTTCTGCACCTATTTCTCCCATTTCATCTATTGGGCGGCCTAAAACATCCATTATACGTCCTAATGTCTTAGTACCGACTGGCACCGTAATTTGTTTACCCGTGTTTCTAACTATCATTCCACGACGCAATCCATCTGATGATCCTAAAGCAATAGTGCGCACCACACCATCACCAAGCTGTTGCTGAACTTCAAGTGTAAGCTCAGAACCTTCCATTATTAATGCATCATAAACTTTTGGAAGAGATTCACGTGAAAACTCCACATCAATCACTGCACCAATGCACTGAACAATTTTTCCTTGACTCATTGTTTTTCCTAACTTAAAAGATTTAAACAGCCGCTGCTCCACCGACAATTTCAGACAATTCCTTAGTGATCGCCGCCTGTCGCGATTTGTTATAAATTAATGTTAACTCATCTATAACATTACCGGCATTATCTGAAGCGGCTTTCATGGCAACCATCCTTGCCGATTGCTCTGATGCCATATTTTCTGCAACAGCTTGATATACCAAAGCTTCAATATATCGCACCATTATATCGTCTATGACAGGTTTTGCTTCAGGTTCATAAATGTAATCCCAAGCCATTCTAGACTTTCCATTAGAATCATCTCTTTCATAAACGCGATCATCTGTCAATGGAAGCAATTGCTCCATCACCGGCTCTTGCTTCATTGTGTTTATAAATCGGTTATAAAAAATATAAACTCGATCAAATCGATCTTGCATGTAGCCATCTAGTATTACTTTTACCGCACCAATAAGTTTTGCTATCTCAGGCGTATCACCAAGTCCTATAACCTGCGAAACAATTTTTGCGCCAACTCTTGACATAAACCCGAGACCTTTATTGCCAATGCAACAAATCTCAATTTCTTCACCTTCCGTTTGCCAAGTCTTCATTTGATTAACAACCTTTCGCAGCAAATTAGTATTCAACCCACCGCACAAGCCTTTATCAGAAGTTACAATAATAATGCCAATTCGTTTAACAGTATCACGAGGAATCAAAAATGGATGGCGATATTCACTATTTGCTCGACTCATATGCGCTGCTACACTCCGAATTTTTTCACCATAAGGTCGAGCTTTTTTCATGCGATCCTGAGCCTTACGCATCTTTGACGCTGCTACCATTTCCATCGCTCGCGTTATTTTTTGCGTATTTTTTACACTCTTAATTTTGTTACGTATCTCTCTACTACCGGCCATTATTAGTATGTTCCATTTCGCTTAAATTCTTGAATCACTGACGTTAATTCTTTTTCAGTTTCAGCGCTAAGTTCTTTACTAGATTCAATTTTTTCTAAAATTGCACCATTCTGACTGCGTACATAACTTTTGAGAGCTGACTCAAATGCTAATGCACGACTTACTTCAACATCATCAAAATAACCATTATTAATAGCAAATAGAGTAAGAGCCATCTCGGACACACTAAGAGTTGCATACTGAGACTGCTTCATGAGTTCAGTCGCCATTTTTCCACGCTCTAGCTGTTTACGTGTCGCATCGTCTAAATCTGATGCAAACTGTGCAAATGCAGCCAATTCTCGATATTGCGCCAATGCCAAACGTATGCCGCCGCCTAATTTTTTAATTACTTTCGTTTGCGCCGCTCCTCCAACTCGGGAAACTGAAACACCCGCATTTATTGCTGGACGAATACCAGCATTAAATAAATCAGTTTCAAGAAAAATTTGACCATCAGTAATTGAAATAACATTTGTAGGAACAAATGCAGTTACATCACCAGCTTGCGTCTCTATGATAGGCAAAGCAGTGAGCGATCCAGTTTTTCCCTTGACTGCACTATTAGTTGCCTTTTCGACATAAGCCGCGTTGACTCGCGCAGCTCTTTCCAACAAGCGTGAATGCAGATAGAACACATCCCCCGGATATGCTTCGCGCCCTGGCGGGCGTCTTAGAAGTAAAGAAATTTGTCTGTATGCCCAAGCTTGTTTGGTTAAATCATCATAAACAATCAGCGCATCCTGCCCCTTATCACGAAAATATTCGCCCATCGTACATCCAGAGTAAGGTGCAATAAACTGCATCGCCGCTGATTCCGATGCAGTTGCAGCCACCACGATGGTATATTCCATAGCGCCATGCTCTTCCAGTTTACGAACCACATTCGCTATTGATGAAGCTTTTTGACCAATTGCCACATAGATACACAGCATGTTTTGGCCTTTTTGATTAAGAATCGCGTCTATCGCCACCGCAGTTTTTCCGGTCTGACGATCACCAATAATTAACTCACGTTGACCTCTTCCTATCGGCACCATCGAATCAACTGATTTCAAACCAGTTTGCACCGGCTGATCAACTGATTGCCTCCAAATTACGCCAGGCGCAATTTTTTCGATAGGTTCCGTTCTGGCGGCAGCAATTGGTCCTTTTCCATCTATAGGCTGCCCAAGTGCATTTACAACGCGACCTAGCAAGCCGTCCCCAACAGGCACCTCAAGAATACGGCCGGTACATTTTACCGCATCTCCTTCGCGAATATGCTCATAGGCACCCATGATAACTGCCCCCACCGAATCTCTTTCTAGATTCAATGCCAAACCAAAAGTATTGTCGGAAAACTCAAGCATCTCACCTTGCATGACATCCGATAAGCCATGAATACGAACAATTCCGTCTGTCACGGAAACAATTGTTCCTTGCGTGCGAGCTTCGACCGTATCTACAAGCCCTTCGATTCTTTGTTTAATTAGTTCACTAATTTCAGATGGATTTAACTGCATTTTATTTAACTCCTAGCTTTTAAGGGCAACAGTCATGGCTTCAAGTTTACCTTTAATGGAGGCATCAAGAATTTCATCACCAATTTCAACTTTAACACCACCTATCAATTCTGGATCAACAGCTACCGTTGCTTCTACCTTCCTTTTAAATCGTTGCTCGAGATAATCAACAAGTCTTTTAAGCTGCTTACTTTCCATTGCAAACGCACTTACGATTTTTGCCTCCAGGACCCCCTCATGTTGAGCTCTCAATTGTTCAAATAATTGACTTATTTGAGGTAAAAACGAAATCCTTTTATTAGTCGATAGCATCATTAGTAAATTGCGAGCTTCGGAATTAAATTTATCCCGCCCAATTCCTAAAAATATCTCACCAAGTTGATTTCCAGTAATCTCTGGATTGCCAACAAGCAGCTTAACATTACTATTTTCTGAAATCTCTACTGCAAGCTGCAACATCTTCGACCACTGCTCCAAGTTGCCATTAGCAACACCTAGCTTATAAACCGCCTCCGCATAAGGCCTTGCTACTGTAACCGCTTCTGTCATTATTTCAAATCTTCCTCAATTGAGACAAGTATATCTGCATGAACTTTAGCATCTATCTCACGACGCAAAATTTTTGTCGCACCAGCAATTGCCAACTGTGCAGCATATTGACGCAAAACCTCTTTTGCACCAAATATCTCATGCTGAACTTCCGCTTTAGCTCCAGTGATTATTCTATCACTCTCTTCTTTTGCAGTCTTTTTTGACTCTTCAACAATTTCTGCGGCACGTTTCTCAGCTTGCAAAACTATTTCTGATGCTCGATGCTTAGCCTCTTTTAAAACTTCTGCTGAACGCTGACTAGCCAACTCCAATTCATGTCGACCACGCTCACCAGCGGCCAATCCGTCAGCAATATTTTTTTGACGCTCTTCTATAGCACGAAGCAAAGGTGGCCATACAAACTTAACAGTAAACCAAATAAATACTGAAAAAGCTATCGCCTGAGAAATTAAGGTAAAGTTAATATTCATGACACGCCCAAAAAATCTGACTTAATCATCAAAAACGCTATTATTGAATAACCGCTAACAATGGATTACCAAATGCAAACAACATAGCCAAGCCAACAGCAATAATGAAAGACGCATCAGTTAATCCAAGCAAAAGAAATACCTTACCCTGCAAGGTTGGTATCATTTCTGGCTGACGAGCCGCACCCTCAAGAAAACGACTACACATTATTCCAACACCAATACATGCCCCAGCCGCGCCAAGGCCGATCATTAAGCCGATTCCGATTCCTGTATACGCTTGAATCATTGCTAAAAACTGCAAATTTTCCATTTTAATTCCCTTTAACTAAATTAAGATTAATAATATGCCCAAAAAAGAAACCCAAAAACTTAATGAGATTCGTGCGCCATTGATATATACACCACTGTAAGCATCATAAAAATAAAGGCTTGCAGCGTGACAATCAATATATGAAATATTGCCCAACCAGCTCCCAAAATTGCGCCAAATATCGTACCCGATATACCTGTCGCAGCCCACATTCCAAGCAGTAGAAAAATTATCTCGCCCGCGTAGATATTTCCAAAAAGCCGCAATGAGTGCGATAAGGGCTTTGACACGTACTCAATAAAATTAAATAGTAAATTCAAAATCCAAAGCAACGGATTTTTCCCAAACGGAGTGCAGAAAAGCTCATACATCCAACCACTCATACCTTTTACTTTTACATTAAAAAAGATCATCAAAAACCAGATTGATAACGCTAATGCAAAGGTTGTATTAACATCCGTAGTCGGTACAATTTTCCAATTGTGCACTCCGAATATATTTTCGGTAATCCAAGCCATTATATCTATTGGCAATATATCCATGGCATTCATCATTAATACCCATACAAATATAGTTAATGCCATCGGCGCAACAAGCACATGCCGATTACCATGAAATGTATTCTTAACCTCATTATCAATAAATTCTACCGCAAGCTCAATAAACGCCTGACTCTTAGTTGGCACACCGGATGTCGCCTTTCGCACAACCAACCAAATAAAACCAAGACTAATAATTCCCAGTATTACAGATGTTATCAAAGTATCAACATGCAACACCCAGAAAGATCCTTCACTGACTTGCGCTTCTAAATAGGTTAAATGATGCTTAATATATGATGTGGGAGTAAGTTCTGCCTCTGATGCCATGTATACTACCTGCTTTATTTAGTTTATCTCTTTTTATAATCTGCAACCAATAACACCATGCTATAAATCAACACATTAAAAATAAATGCCCCAATAAATGCAATAGCATTAACGTTTTCGTAAAATTTAAATACCATCCACAGCAAACTTACAATTATTATTATTTTTACTGCTTCAGCCCTTAATGCAATTCTTACTGTATCACCGGCCGTATATCCCTTGCTGATAGATATAATCATTACAAATGCCGCTGTAGATACTACACTTACTGATCCGCCTAGTAACGCTGATAATGCACCATGCAAATCCAGAAACAACCATAGTATTATTGCTGACACAATTACTGAAATCGATTGTACATATAAGACTATATAAAACGGTCTATTTTTATCCAAGGCATGTTTGATTTTTAGCACTGGAAAAAACTTGCTTACTTGCACTTAAAAGCGCTGCATATTAGCTCAATTACTAGCCCGAGTCAACGAGAGCTATGTAGCGAGTAAATAAACTATCCAATTTTATTCGGATTCTTTTGTGAGTCTCTAGATGAAACGCACAGAATGCCTCGATGAGGCTAGGATGACAAGATTTAAAGAGGCATATGAAAGCGATAGTAAAGGCAACCATACGCAATTGAAAACAGCGTTGTTGCTTATAACTTATACGATCGCACATTTCAACGATATATCAATCAATACGACGGTATTGTCAACAATTCTGTGTTGAACAACGCCAAACAAAATCTTATCCTTGTATTGCTTATAGAAATGGACACAGGCACTTGTTTTCGGTATCTCCTTGTTAAAGCGCTCAATCCAATTGCAAGTAAATAGCATATGACAAGGAGTTGTAAAGGATAACTTAAGTATTGATGGTAATAATTCCATTTTATTCAATAATGATCCACGAATGCTGGAATAACGTTTGCCCACTAATCAATTAATTTTATAGAGCGGAATTGAAATCGCTTCGGTATTTGATGAAATTATCTATACCGCTAGTCAGTCTAAATATGTGCTTTCTTTTGGTTGCTAACATGCGCTAGCTAGCATCGCACTTTATGCACAAATAGATAACATTGGGATGGCACGATGCGGTAAATGCTGTTGCCGAGAAGGCTCATTTACATGACAGGCTAAGCTACTTAACTTTACCTTAAAACAAAAAACCTGGGAGTTTTCAGTTAATTTTTTCTACCTTGAGTCTCGAAACTTGAGAAACTGATAATCAATTCTGTTAGCACGACAAAGATTTAATTAGCTTTTTAATTCTGTTGCAGTTAAAGCAGGGAAAATTTTTACAGTTTTCACGACGCGATTTTTTGTCTGAATTATCTCCATCGGATAACCGGCAATATTAAGCCCGATTCCAGCTTCAGGAATATCTTCAAAATGCTCCAAGATTAAACCATTTAAGGTTTTGGGACCATCTAAAGGGAATTGAAAATCAAGCTTACGGTTTAATTCCCGCAATAATGTACTGCCTTCGACGAGAAAACTGCCATCTTCTTGTTTCTGGAAAGTGCTGATTTGAGTTGGAGCATGGGTGGTAAATTCCCCTATGATTTCTTCTAAAATATCTTCCAATGTTACTAAACCCATCCATTCGCCGTATTCATCAACCACCAGACTGATCCGATTCTGATTTTCCTGAAACAACTGCAATTGAGCAAATAAGGGCGTACCAGAAGGAATAAAAAAAGGCTTGCGCATCACCTTATCAAGTGTTTCGGCTGTGATTCGACCATTTTGCATTTGATTCATCGCATTACGAACGTGAATGATGCCGACAATATTATCCATGCGCTCACGATACACGGGTAGACGCGTATGATGGCAAGTCATCAGTTGTGTGTGAATCACTTCATCGTCTGCAGCAATATCAATCGCTTCAATGTGGCTGCGCGGTACCATGACATCATCAACCGTAATGGCTTCCAGATCAAACAAATTTAGCAGCATACTTTGATGCTTGTGCTGTATAAAATGTCCACCTTCCAGTACTAAAGTTTTAAGTTCTTCAATGCTGATTTGTTGACCCTCCTCAGCTTTAGGAGGTTTCAATCGAAATAATGCTAGCAATCCACGAACAAAAAGGTTAATGAACCAAACCACAGGATAGAAAATAAGCAGCAATGGTGTCAGTACGTAGCTCGACGCCAAGGCGATACGTTCAGGATAAGCTGCGGCAATCACTTTAGGGGTAATTTCACTAAAAACCAGAATAGCAAAGGTAATTGCCAACGTACCCATGAACAATGCAAAATCGTCATGCGCAAAAAGTGTTGCCACGATAACCGCGACCAATGTCGCAGAAGCGGTATTGAGCAAGTTATTACCAAGCAGAATGACACCTAATAATCGATCCGTATGGTCGAGCAATTTAATCGTCAAACGGGCACCTCGATTACCTTGCTTTGCTAGATGCCGCAGACGATAACGATTAATTGCCATCATACTGGTTTCAGAAAGAGAAAAGAAACCTGACAGGATTAATAGAAACACTAATGCTATCAGCATGACGTGTAGTGGCAAATCTTCCAAAGAGCACCTTTCATTGAGATAAAAATGGTTAGGAAATCAGAAAATAACTCAGACTCCAAACCTAATACCTGTATATTTTGGATTCAAACACTCGTTTGTCAACAAGAATATGTAGCATTGTCACAATAACTCGCTGGCATAGCGATTACATCTAAATACTCTAGCCGAGCAATCAAAAGGAATTATGTGATTATTTACTAACAAGTTTGCAACAAACAATAAAAAATTCATTCCAACATTCCAATGACTCTATACAAACAAAACTTACAGCTCGTTTTAAAATGGAAAATCTTGTAACAGTCTCAATATGCTTAACAAGTTAAATATATTTTTACCCAGTATCCTGGCAATGCTGGCGATCACCGTTGCAGCTGAATCGAAATATCCGGTAAAACTCAAATTTGAACCAATAAGTACATGCGAAGTAAGTATGTTACTTAACAGTCATGATGTGCCGGAAATTATTGTGTCAAGCTGGAAGACGACAAATGAAACATACTTATCAAAACCGCCTACTGGCATGATTGCCAAGTACGATCTAAATGACGATGATATCGAAGAAATTTTTCTATACCTCTCCGGCCAAAACATGTGTGGAACGGGAGGCTGTCATCTCATTATTTTTCAATTCAACACAAATAATCAAATACTTGAATATAGAACCGTACGCAGCAGTTCCGACGACATACTCATCCTCAACAGCTTAAGCAATGACGGCTATCGTGATATTGCCATTCGCTTAATGGCTGGCACCAATATATCCAAAGCCCAAGCATATACCGTATATGAATGGAAAAATGGCGATCTAAAGCAAACCGATAAAACCACACTATTCCAACAATCAAATAATGGTGACTAAAACATATCAAGATTATTTTAACGCGCTTGGCTTTAAAGAATCATCCAGTATTCCTGGCGGGACTCAAAACTATGATACTGAAAATGCTTCAGGTTTTATTGGAAAGTATCAATTCGGTGAAGCTGCACTCTTTGATCTGGGATACTATGGCACAGATAACAGTGACGGTAATTTATTTAATAATGATTGGATAGGTAACTGGTCGGGAAAAAATGGAATAAATAATAAGCAGGATTATTTCAATCATGGCGCAATCCAAGAAACGATTATTAACGATTGGCATAATGTTTTATGGAAAAGAATACAGTTTCTAGGGCTTGACCAGTATGAAGGGCAAATTCTTAATGGTCACCCGATAACGATCTCAGGAATGCTGGCCGTCTCGCATCTTCTAGGTGCAGGAAATCAATCGTCGGATATCGCCGGTTTAAAAGGTTATCTGATGTCAGGCGGAGTATTCAGTCTTCACGACGGAAATGGTATCGCCGCATATGAATACATGACACTGTTTGAAGGTTTCCAGACCCCCTTTACCGTTGATCATAGTAAAGCTGAAATCATTGCGGGGGGCGCAGGAACAGATATACTGATCGGTTTTGGAGGAAATGACACCTTCATCGGTAAAGAAAATATTGATACTGTCAGATATCTTAATAATTCAACTGAATATGGGATTAATAAAGATATTGACGGAACATGGACAATTGAGCACCGAAGTAGCGAATCGGATGGCTCGGATACCCTTGTCGAAATGGAGCGTATCACATTCTCAGATATTTCACTGGCGCTAGATCTCCATGGAAACGCCGGCATAACTGCCAAAATTCTGGGTGCCGTATTCGGACGGGAATCCGTCTCTAATTTAGCTTATGCCGGTATCGGATTGGCTTTGCTTGATGATGGCATGAGCTACGAAGCATTGATACAGTTGGCAATTGATGCGACATTAGGCACTCACGCTACAAATCACGCCGATGTTGTTGAGCTGCTTTACGAAAATGTCGTAGGCTTTGCTCCCACCACTGATGAAAAAACTTACTTCGTTGAATTGCTTAACTCTGGCGCTCACACTGTTGTATCCATTGGTATCATGGCTGCCGATCACCCACTCAATCAGGCCAACATTAATCTTGTAGGATTATCTCAAACGGGATTAGGGTATGAATTCGCTTCTGTTTAACAGCCTTTATAGCGTTTACATTTTTGATACAGCATCAACTAGTTTTTTTCAGCTGCATGTAATGAAATTTGGTTTTCAATCTATTATGTTATGGTGCAGAGGCATTTACAGAGAATCTGATTCTAGAGCGATGGATTCAGATCCTGCAGGAAAGTTTTTTCGAACTGATTCTGACACTGAACACAACGTTGTGCAGAGGGCTGCGCCAACAACCGTTCAAAACCGATTTCATTGCCACAATCGATACAATCACCAAACTCCAATTCGCTTAGATATTTCATCGACATTTCCAATTCACACATCTCATTGATCTGCCTGTCTACTAGTGCAGTATCAATGTCATCCGGTATATTATTTAAATATTCGGTGAGATCGAAGTCCCCTGTATCGTTAGTATGTGCCAATTCGTTACGCACTTCGCTCTGTAATTGCAAATAACGCTTATGTAATGCCGACCGAAGTTGAGTCAACTGATCCTCAGTAAAATTAGCCATCCTGAATCCTCTTTAATAATATTTCATCTTTGTTGCATGTATTAGATAGTAGTTTTCGGCACTCCCCAAAAAATTTTAAAGCCTTTTCAATTCTACTTTGACTAAACATGCAGCTGCTTCAAATCGTTAATCACTTCCGCAGAATTACTGCCCGCACTCGCCGACAAATACATACGGACAATTTTTCCTTGCGGATTGATCAGGAACGTATTTCGCCTGGCAAACTTGATAACGCCCAAATCAATCAACGAATGATAGCGTATGGCAGTTTCTGCCGTAGTATCAGCAAGAAGCGGAAATGGCAACTGATATTTTTTAGCAAAATTTGCATGACTGCTTGTATCGTCAACACTGACACCAATTACTTCCGCGCCCAAATCCTTTATCACTTGCAATCCATCACGAAAGGCGCATGCCTGCTTGGTACATCCGGGCGTATCATCTTTTGGGTAAAAATACAAAGCCAGCCATTTTCCTCGAAAATCGTCCAACGTATGTATTTTTCCATGTTGATCAATAAGTTTAAAATCAGGGGCTAATTGACCCAGTTTAAGTGATTTGCGATAACCTGAGAAAAACCAGAACATCCATCCCAATACAATCAGCGACAAAATAATCGTTAACCCTTCCATCACACCTACTCGTCACTGTTATTATTTAAATCCTTTACCGGCCACGCCCAAAGCCGCAACAATAGAATAGTCATCGTTGCCAGCAAACTGGCAGTTAAGAAAGCTGCTGCCGCGCCTTGGAAATGCCATATCACTCCAAACAATAAACCTGCTGGAATAGCCGCAACACCACTTACCAAATGATACCAACCAAAAGCAGTGCCACGTTCATCAGCCTTTGCATAATCACTGATCAATGCACGTTCAGCGCCTTCACTCATACCGGTTAACAATCCATAAAAAATACTCACTATCCATAACCCGCTACTGCTTGTTACTTGGCTTAAAGCCAAAAACGATACTGCTAGCGCAGACCATCCTATCATAATCAAGACGCCGCGCCCAAAATGATCCGCCAGTCGCCCTCCTTGCGTAGCAGTAGCGGCTTTAGCAAAATTCAGCGCCGCCCATATCAACAGTAATTCGACAACATCAACCCCTAATTGATGACCAAACAACAAAATAAAAGTTTCAGAAGCCCGCGCAAAAGTAAATAACACCAGCACGCATAAGTAATGCTGCATCGGTATGGAGAGGGCAGACCAGCGCAGTGGCGGAAGCATTCGCCGAATCTCTGGGGATAGAGCAGAATCATTTTTTTCTTCTTTGATACCCACACCTAAAAGTACTACCGCCACTAAGCCAGGAACTGCTGACCATAAAATCACTTCGCTCAAGCTCAAATCCGACCATGCCAAGACAGCTGCTGCTGCCAATGAGCCCGCAACGGCCCCGGCATTATCCAATGCACGGTGAAAACCAAACGCATGACCACGCATAGTCAACGGTGTTGCATCAGCAACCATGGCATCACGCGGAGCACTGCGCAAGCCTTTACCAATGCGATCAACACTGCGAAGCAGTAATACAGAAACCCAAGAACCTGCCATTCCAAGCAACGGACGAGCCAGATTAGAAAGTGCATAACCTGAAATCGCCAAGCCTTTACGCCGACCATTCATAACATCGGAATGCCGTCCCGCCCATAATTTCAGAAAACTAGCCAGCGCGTCCGCAATACCTTCAATCAATCCCAACGCTATCGGCCCCGCAGCCAATACGGTCGCCAACAATATCGGAATGAGCGGCACCACAATATCCGAAGCAAAATCGTTGAAGAAGCTTACCAACCCAAGAATAACCACCGTTCTTGGCAACCGCCTTGAACGCTTTGTAGCTAACGGATTCGAATCACCGGGTTTATTCATCGTGTGATATTAGCGTAAAATGCTGAACTGGCCCTGGTAGCTCAGTGGATAGAGCAACCCCCTCCTAAGGGGTAGGTCGCACGTTCGATTCGTGTTCAGGGCGCCAAT
>CAADGS010000151.1 GCA_900696615.1 uncultured beta proteobacterium | reverse complement strand
CTTACAACGCCCATTCATGCACTGGCGCACCGCTGCGTTGCCGCTCCAGATACGCAGCAACCAGATGCAAGCTGTCTGCATGGTATTTCTCGCAATATGCTCGCTGCCAAACCGAACCGGTCTGGCCGCTTTTGATCCGGGATTCCAGAATGCCGAGATTGTGATCGATATCGGCCTTATCAATGCCAAGTTCCACCAAACCCTGGCGCGCCATCGGCAGAATTTCTTCCAATAACAAAGTATGCGCTTCAATTGTGCTGCCATCCAGCCAGGCAAGTTTGGCCTGAAGTCCATTGCGTGCGGCGGTATAAAAATTATCACGGGCTTGGTTAAAACTGAATGCAGCTTCCGGCGCTTCGTGCATACTCATAAGAAAACGCGCCAAACCAAAAAACAAGCCGGCATTGGCGATCATATCGGCAATCGTAGGACCAGCGGGCAAAACGCGCTGCTCGATGCGCAAATGCGGGGTGCCATCCGGATCAAAACCGATCAGCGGCCGAATCCAGCGCCAGATCGTACCATTATGCAATCTCAGATGTGCGAACTGTTGTGGCGGACCGTCTATCAAAATGGGCAGCAATACATCATGGCGGGCAAGATTTTCCGCAAAGCATTCAAGCAGGGAATCGCGCGCATAACCGCAACCAAAGCTGACGCGGCGATTTTCCTGCTGCGGCTGGTCGCCGATTTCAACCGATTGCTCAAACAGCGGGATGCGCGTTTCGTCCCATAAATCCATATTAAATAACAATGGCGAATTACCTGACACGGCCACCAGCGGTCCGGCCGCGATGATCGATGCATTGAAATAGCGTACCGCATCACGCTGCGCGCTCTGCAAATGCACTTGAAACGATGTGGTTGCGGCTTCCAGCATCACATCCGGATGAGCGATATCCAAATGCTCCCGCCCATTGATGCGAATGCGCAAAGGACGTCCGCAGCGCCGTTTCAATACCTGTTCGTTCAACGCGCGGTAACGCATGAGCTCGGACATATTCGCCAAACATAAATCGGATTGCCGCACGGTTGGCAAAATGCCGATCATCATCAGCACACTATCCATTTGGTGCGCAACTTCCTGGCATTCCTGCCAGTTTCGATTCAGCTCAAAAGCCATAGCTGACAGCGCATTGCCTTTCAACAGCATGGGCGCACCATTGAGTTCGACATTGAAGCGGGAAAGTTCGTGCACTACTAATGGATTGTTCAAGCGCGTCAGAAACGCTTGATTGATAGGCGATGGAAAATAATTATGATCCACGAGCCAGGATTCGAGCTCATAACCGCCGATTTCGCCAATCTTAGAAAACACACCTTGCGAAAGCTGTTCTTCTAATAGCGTAATTTCCCGGGATAAACGACGCTCATATTCTTTGAAAATTTGATCGTTAAACTGCGTTTGGTTAATTTCCTGGCCCATCGCAATCGCCCGAATCCGTCATGCCGGCTCGCTGGCAGCGACGCCTTTGTGAAAGGTGACGTAAACGTAGACCGGGACTTGCAAATCACCTAAATGCTTTGTAATCAGCGGGCTGACTTCATCCCAATCCAATCCGCCAACACCGGTAGCCAGGCGGGGCAACGCTAGACTGCGAAATTTTTCTGCGGTCATCAACCTGTGCAGTTCGCGTAAAGCGTGATTCACATGCTCGACAGTCGCTTTCCCGGGCTTGGATACATGGTCAGGTGCAGCATCCTGCGTGAACAGATTAATAATGCGTACCCCTTCCACACCGCCCCACACCCAAGCACTTCCGACTTTGGGGTGCGTGGTCTGGCAAAAATGTCTGAAATCCTTATACATGGCCGGCCACTGCTCTCTCAAACTTAATGCCAAGCCAGTGGAAAACGGATCATTCGGTGCAACGCCATGCGCAATGGCGTGCGCCTTGGAAAGAAGAATATCGCCGCTAACGTGATGGATCATTTAATTTAAACAGTAAGTGGATAAGAAAAAAACTTGTTAACTTCAAAATGACTGTACAGAAAGATATAGCAAGCGTCAACCGCAAGGCTTATCTCTTCAGTAATCGATAAAACAAAATCCAAGATGGAGGAAACTATTGCGCTTGATCTCCAAGAGGAAAATTAAAGCAATTTAACCAGTGTGGCTACAATGCCTATGGCAACAACAATCATCGTTGCCAATTTGATGATAAACCGTATTCGAGTTCTCTGAGATCAGCTTTTGTTGCCATCTTTGCTTCATGATTAGCTTCACGAAAAGCCTCAGCAATCGCTTCCGCTTGCTCTCCGGAAATACCCGCTTCCTTTAGCCGGCGAATAAGTTTATGCGTATCAAAGGTAATAGTAGGCATACACAAATTCTAACAAGAATAATTCTATGAAAAAAAATGAAGAGGTTGTGATATCACTGATAACATCGCCACAAAAAAGGTTGCCACTAATGAATTCGGGACATTCGGATTGAGTAGGGAAGAAAAAGCTTCCAATTCTACCGGAAGCTTTTTTGTGAAGCGCCTGAACGATATCACGACAACTCTATAAATGATTGTCGCTCTTCAACTCAAAGCTGCCGGTCATTTTTCCATTGACGACGTAAGTATATGTTCCGGCAGACAAGCCATAAACAGGCAAGGGAATCACTTTTTCAAATGGGGTTACGACAGGAAAACAGCCTTGAGAACCATCGCTTGGAATCGTGTTTGAAATACTAATAACTACCTCAAAATGACTGTCTTGTAGACGATGATTAATCTTGCCAAGCTTTTGGCAGCTATCTGCAAAGCTGCCGTTCACTTTTAAAAATACTTGTGTAGGCAATGCTTCACTGACGATTAGTTCTACCTTATTACTTTCTACCAGAAAAATATCGGAAACGGGCAGTACTTGGTATTCCAGCAATCGCCATGCATTTATCGAAGAATCAAACTGAAAAACGCCTTCTTGGAATATCCCGGCTTGCTCATCGGTATCTACACGTGGAAGGATCAGAGTATTATTGCGATATACCGGATAATCATTTTGATCATTCAAGGCACTATCAAAAGTCACCATTCTAGAATCTTGCTCTATACTTTGAACCCGACCATCATCTCGCCATTTTTGAGCTTCCTGTGCATTCATTCTTACGACAATGCCATTATTAACCTCAAGAATTGCCACAATTTCACCTAACAATCCCAATTCAGCAGCAAGCTCTTCCTTACTCTGTCCAGAAGTCGGTTGACCCATTGGCACTCTCCCTGCATTTTCCGGATTGGGTGGATCAATCAGTCCCGCATCCTTTTGAAACAAGATAATGTAAGTATCATTAATCGCTTCCTGAGAGAATGCAAAACCCAAAGATAAAAAAAGACTGAGAATCCAATAAGAAAATTTTTTAATAAATACATTATATTTATCTCCAAAGTATTACCATTGCTGACGAATGAAACGAGAAGTTGCGCCAATGAGTGCTGTGCCATTTGTATTAGTCACTGTACCAATTGTTCCAGTATTTCTCAAAGCGGTGTATAAAGAAGCGGCAGTTGGAGCTGTATTACACAATGTACCGGCTGCTTGGCATGCGATAGCAAAAACACCTGCGATATACGGTGCTGAAAAAGAGGTTCCATTCACAGAAATAGGAGTGCCACTCTGATTAATCAAATTAACCGTTTGCCCTGGCGCAAAAGTTGATATATTGAAACCTGTTCTTGAGAAAGATGCCTTTGCATCTTTTCCTGAAGAAATGAGAAGATTATTTGTTGCCCCGACAACAAAAGCTTCTGGAATACGAGTTGGTGAATAGTTTGCAGTATTGCAACCATCATTACCGGCAGCCACTACGACTATAATACCTGCATTATGTGCATTTTTAATCGCGTTCTCCCACGCAACATGTGTAAGAGGCGTATTGCAGTTAATGGGATTTGTTTGCAGACCTACACTAAGGTTTACTATACTCCCACGAGCAGCATTAGCCGCTAACCAGTCCAATGCAATTATGATGGCATCGATTGATGGGGCATTTGTTGCATTGTTTGCGATTTTACCGATAACGACCGTTGCTCCTTTCGCAACACCTTTTGTACTCCCGGCTGCTGCACTGGCTACCATTGTTCCATGCCCTATAACATCTGCACCATTTCCTCCATTCCAATCCCACAAAACGGAAGCACGACCTCCAAATTCGGCAGCCACCGCTGCATTGGTTAAAGTTAATCCTGAATCCAAGATATAAATAGTTCTACCTGCACCGTTAAGCGTGTAATTATAGGTATTATCTAAAAGTGGCGATATTTCATCAAAACGATCAAGCGCCCATCCAGGATTGTTTTGAGTCGCTGTCCATGAACCTTCCATTGATGGCTCAACACTCAATACTCGATCATCGTTAAGTAATCTATGTGCTTCTTTTGCACTCATTTGAACAATAATTGCATTATTACTTCAAGAATTGAAATAATCCTTCCCTTGAGGTTTAACGCTGATGCAACTTCTTGTTCACTTTGCCCGGAAGTAGGTTTTCCGACAGGTACCTCACCTTTCCTTGCATTATTTGGCAAAGCAATAACAGGATGCTCAAAATCGTTCCTTTCTTTAAAAGTTACAATATAAGAGTCTTCTATGATTCTTGTACCAACAGAAGGGAATGACACTAATTTTTGAATATCTTCATGATCCTGAGACACATCTGCAGCAAATAATTGACTGGATAAAATTAGGTAAAAGCTCAGAAAGGCTATTGTTAAGCTTAAACAATAGTATTGTTTGATTGTTGATTGTTGATCATGCCAATTTTCCTCTTATTAGTAGTATTAGGAATATTTGAACCATACACAAACTTTTTTGCATAATTCAATAATGAGTCTATATGGAGAATTATCCCTGTCAATGTGACAAATTGACGCAACCCAAAAATGGTTCTGATTAGTAAATATGTTAAAAAATTCATTAAGTAATTTTATTTTGACACTAAAAAACAATTTGATATTGATAAGTTGATCTTACACCTGCGTGGTTAAGCGTAGTTATTTTTCAGATTTAGCTTATGCGCGTACAACAACATCTTGAAACGTTGATCGATACTGCTACATGGATAAATTCCTGAACTTCGCAAGCTATAAAGAGCGATTCTTCTGTGTCTTTGACCTAACAAGTAATCCTTGGTACATTCAAATTGTCTACCGCAATTATGCATACCATGTACCCGACAATTGATACAGACTTGACCAACTGGCTGCCCGACAACGATCCGCAACGCGTTATGTTGCACAATGAAGTGCATGCCCGCCTTAGCCAGCGCATCCAACTTCCGGCGTTGATTGTCTATGTCGTGGTCATCAATGAGGGTGTCACACGTGAGCAAGAGTGCGAGCATTTGCGCCGT
>CAADGS010000150.1 GCA_900696615.1 uncultured beta proteobacterium | reverse complement strand
GGTGTTAACGTACAGCGTTATAAAGGATTAGGTGAAATGAATCCCAGCCAGCTATGGGAAACTACTATGGATCCGCAAAACCGGCGTTTATTGCGTGCACAAATTGAAGACAGTATTTTAACGGATGAAATTTTTACCACGCTAATGGGCGATGTTGTGGAGCCGCGCCGAGCATTCATTGAGAAAAATGCATTGCGTGCAACGAATATCGATGTGTAAATGAATGAGGCTGCAGTTGGCAAAAATGTTGTTGAGATATTGTTCGGTAGCGTTATTGAGGAAATAATTCATGAGAACTATCTGTTTCGTAATATTTTTTAGCATCCTGTTGTTAACGGGTTGTGCCAAAAGTGGCGGTGGCGGTAATGAGCCGCGGGTTCAATGTGATGATGTTGCCGACCGCAATTACCTCAATGTGCTATCGATTAATCTACTTTTCAAGGAAATTGAAACGCGCGATCAACGCTTGGAAGCGGTTGCTGAATTTGCGGAAAAAACTCCGGTTGATGTGATTCTTTTGCAAGAAGTGGTGGGCGGTGCATTGGTTCAGACTGAAAATAGCGCCGAAGATTTACAGAAAAAGCTTCGTGCCCGTAATCGCGAGTATGACTTATATACAGCATTTGAAATCGGATTACCGGGTTTAATCGGCGTGGCTAATGCCATATTAAGCCGCTGTGAAATTGACTTTAGGACAACTAAGCGTTTACCTCATGCAACTGAATTGAATTTCCGCGGACATGACATTAAGTTGCCAAGAAATGTGATGATGACACGTATCAATATACCTAATTCCAAGAAACTGAATATTTATAATACTCATCTTTGTGCAGCTTGCACTGCGGAGCAATTAAGTGCTCAATTGGATGTGATGTTGCCTTTTATTGGTGAAATGGAAGCATCGTTTCCTAGCGGTAATTTTGCAATGCTTGGCGGCGATTTCAATATTGACCGCTTTCGCGTAAACCCATTTGAAGAACGGCCTTTCTATGACAAGATTGTAAATGCCGGCTTTATCGATTCCTATGCACAAAATAGGCCATTGGAAAGCTTGTGTACAAATACTGAGCAAGCCGATGCACATTGTACGGTTGGTGTTTCTACGTTGGATCTGGGAGGGTCCGCCAGGCGGATTGACTATATTTTCATGAACCAAATGAAGAACGTGCGTGAAAGCCGTGTGGTATTCAATAATCTAGTTGATTCCAGCCAGAAAAGTGTATCCGATCATGCCGGTGTATTTATTTCAGTTGCGTTGCCATGATGAGCAGATAACGTACTGAATTAACGATTACGACTATATGCCTGTAGTTTATCGCTGCTCCAATTTATCTCTGGTATTGATTTCCAGTCATAATAATTGAGTCAACTCTGTGTTCTAGCTGTTAATTTGCGGACACTGAATCGTCTTGACAATGTTTGCAAACACCATGCAATTCTAACTGCTGATGTGCCAAAGTAAAACCTGTGCTTTGAATGCTACGTTCCAGTTCGGTCATGATGTGTTTTTTGATTGCAATTTCTTTTACGCTACCGCAACGATCACATATCAGAAATTGGGGCGTTTCATGTTGATGTTCACAAGCAATATGGGCACAAGACATATATTGACTCGCAGTTTCTAACTTGTGTACTAGTTTTTCCTGTATCAAAAAATCCAGCATCCGATAGATCGACATTACAGGCAATGTTTCACTAAATTGGGTTTTATACCTTTCAACAATTTCATATGCCGAGAGTGGAGTTGAAGACCCTAGTAAAACCATCAACACATTTTTGCGCTTGTCCGTTAGTTTGACACCAGCCGAAGCGCAAGCTTCATAAGATTTTTGAATGATCCGATCAATATCGTCAGGCATTTTTTATTCCAACCTTATAAAAATTAAAGCAAAAATGAATATGATTATAGTGTACTGTGTAACGATAGTATAAGCTTGTTTTTTTGGTTTAATCACAGCGATTATTCTTAAATGGAGCGATTACTTTGAACACATCTATCTTTGATATAAGATATGATATAACATAACGCAATAATAAATTGATTTTAAGTAAAAAATTCATGATTGCATCGGTTCAAATACTTGTCTCGATTACGAAATGTAGAAAAGGTAAAGAATGAGACGCAAATTAACATATCTAAGCTGTTTTCATTTTTGCACTTGGTATGACTTTATTCCGCTAATTTCGATGATGATGGTATTGCCTGCCTCGATCGCTCATGCGGCAGATTCTTCGGATACTGTAAAACTGCCAAGTGTCACAGTGAAGTCATCGCCATTTAAGGATCGTACTGAACTTGAAATGGCTCAGCCGGTTACCATTTTACAAGGTGATAATTTACGCCGTAAGCGCGAAATAAGTTTGGGAGATACGTTATCCAATGAATTGGGCGTTACTTCGAGTTTTTTTGGTCCCGGTGCCGGTCGCCCTATTATCCGGGCTCTCGACGGACCACGCATTCAAGTTTTGGAAAATGGCGTTGGTGCACTGGATGTGTCGTCGCTCAGTCCGGATCATGCCGTTACGGTAGAAACACTGAATGCATCTCAGATCGAGATTCTCCGCGGACCGGCAACTTTACTTTACGGTGGCGGAGCAACAGGTGGCGTAGTGAATGTTATCACTGATCGTATTCCGACACGATTGTTTAAAAATCCGCAGGGCAATGCGGAAATACGCGGTAATACCGCTACGGAAGAAAAAGCAGGTTCGTTTAATGTCAATAAAAGCTTTGGTCAGATGACTTGGAGTTTAGCCGCCTTTAAGCGAAAAACCGATAACTATTCAGTTCCAGGGCAAGCAGATATCAGTGGTCTGTCACCTGTTCGTGATGATCATACCAATCATGAAGATGAACATGATTCAAGTAATGCTCACAACGTTTTCAGCAACAAGAATATTGTCAGAAACAGCGCAGTCGATTCGCAGGGATTATCCGGAGGCGGCTCGTATATTGGAGAACGAGGGTTTCTGGGCGGATCGATTGCGTTGATGGAAAGTACGTACGGCATACCGACTCCTGAAATGGCCAGTATAGATCAGACGCAAGCGCGTTATAACCTATCTGGACAACTGGATAACCCCATTGTCGGTATAGAAAGAGTCAAAGTACGTACAGGCTATAATGATTATAAGCATAAAGAGATCGAAAGCAGCGGAGAAGTCGCAACCCGTTTCAAGAACCGCGAACTCGAGACCCGCGTTGAGTTTATGCACGCACCGGTTGCGACCTTAAATGGATTGTTCGGTGTGCAATTTCAGGATAGAACATTTTCCGCACTTGGAGAAGAAGCTATCGTACCGGTATCCAAGTCGCGTTCTACGGGGATTTTTATAGTTGAAGAAAAACATTGGGAGAATGTGCGTTTCGAGTTCGGCGGCCGTTACGAACATGCAATGCGTAATCCGCAGAATAATGTTGATCCGTCACGGGCATTTAATCTATTTAGTGGTTCTATAGGCACCACGTGGTATTTTTTTAAAGATTATGGTTTGGGCTTTGCAGCAATTCATGGGCAAAGAGCGCCCGCTATTGAAGAACTCTATGTCAATGGCGGTCATCACGGCACGGCGACATTCCAGGTTGGAGATAATACCCTGCGCAAGGAAGCGCATAACAATTTAGATTTTTCGCTGCGTAAAACTTCAGGATTAATGACGTGGAAAATCAATGCCTTTTATAATCATTTTAATAATTATATTTTTTATAAAAATGCGGATACAAATAGGGATGGCATCGCTGATCGCGTCGACCATGATGGGATAGTTGATCTTAACGGTGAATTTTTGTTGCAGAATTTGGCGCAAACCGATGCAGTATTTTACGGTGTTGAAGCGGAAGCCATCTTTACGCTCAAACCCGATAATTTGGATTTACGCTTGTTTACCGATTATGTGCGCGGAAAGTTGGGCCAAAGTAACGGTAATGTTCCACGTGTAACACCGCAGCGATTTGGATTTGAATTGAATTATCGATCTGGACGATTTGCATCTAATCTGACAACCATTTACGTGTTACCCCAGAAAAAAACCGCTGCACTGGAAACCAATACAGGTGGTTATACACTCCTCAATCTTGAAGCAAGCTATCTGTTAAGGCAAACTCGATCAGATGGCATTCGGTTATTTATTCAAGGAAGAAATTTATTGGATGAAGAAATGCGTTTGCATTCCTCTTATCTGAAGAATTTTGCGCCACTGCCGGGAAGAGCGCTGGTAGCGGGTATAAGATCGGATTTTTAATAAGATATTCTCCTCTCCTAAAAGGAAAAAAATTGCTTTGTGCGTATAATGGGCATTTTCCCAATTTGGTTTTAGCTTTGAAAGCCTGCTTGGGCAATATTTGTGTTCAATAGATCAAACAAGGATAAACCTATTATGCGCATTGAAAAAAATACTGTAGTTTCACTTGACTATGAATTGTCAGATGTCACGGGAAAAATTCTGGAAAAAACAGATACCCCGATCAGCTACTTGCATGGGGGTTATGGCGGTATTTTCCCGGCGGTCGAAGAAGCGTTGCATGACATGGAAATCGGTTATTCATGCTCCGTTTCGATGGAACCTGAAGATACTTTTGGCGAATTTGATCCCGAATTAATTCGCAAAGAACCGCGCAGCTCATTTCCGGATAATGTAAGCGTCGGTATGTATTTCGAGGGCGGTGCTGAAGGTTCGGAAGATGTTCTCATCTACAAAGTTGTTGAGGTCGATGACGATACTGTCATTGTTGACGGTAACCACCCTTTCGCTGGAATGGCATTGAATTTCTCCTGCACAGTGACTGCAGTTCGTCCGGCCACTCTGGAAGAAATCTCTCATCAACATGTCCATGGTCCGCATGGTCATGAGCATTGAGAAAAATCAGCCAAGGCAGGTTTAAACACAGTAAGAAGCCTACGTTGTGGCGGTAATATCGGTGATTTGCAGAGTGATCATTGGAATTACGTGAATTCATGGGGTTGGAAAATATAATGCGCACTGCCTATATCACCCATGCAGACTGTCTCAAGCATGACATGGGCAAGTATCATCCGGAAAGTCCTCAAAGGCTGATTGCCATTGAGAATCAACTGAAGGCAACAGGTTTATTGGAAAAACTTGTGCGTTACGAAGCACCGCTGGCGAGTATTGAACAATTGGCACGGGTGCATACATCCAATTATATTGCGAGTATTCGTCAGGCTGCGCCAGATAATGGACTCGTTGCATTGGATGCGGATACTGCAATGAATCCATTTACTTTGAATGCGGCATTACGCGCAGCGGGTGCAGCAGTATTGGCAACTGATCTGGTGTTGTCCGAAAAAGTCGATAATGCCTTTTGTGCAGTGCGTCCACCAGGCCACCACGCAGAATCGGATCGCGCTATGGGTTTTTGCTTTTTTAACAATGTTGCAGTTGGTGCCGCACACGCAATTCAGCAGCGCCAATTACAACGGGTTGCGATTCTGGATTTTGACGTGCACCATGGAAATGGCAGCGAAGAAATTTTCCGTGACAATCCGCATGTCATGTTGTGTTCCACGTTTCAACACCCCTTTTATCCATACAGTGGTGCGGATAGTAGTAGTGAACATATGATTAATGTACCCTTACTGCGTGATTCGGACGGTATGATGTTTCGCAAAGCCGTCACCGATGTTTGGTTGCCAGCATTGGATAAATTCAAGCCGGAATTGATTTTCGTGTCGGCAGGATTTGATGCGCATCGTGATGACGAAATGTCGCAGTTAAATTTGAATGATGACGATTACGTTTGGGTTACCGAAACAATTAAGGCGATTGCGAATAAACATGCAAATGGGCGCATCATTTCTGTGTTGGAAGGCGGTTATGAACTTCAAGCATTAGCGCGCTGCGTCGCGGCGCATATTCAGGTAATGATAGGGGAACAATTATAAAGTAGTTGAAGACCTTGGCACAAAAATGAGCGCTCTCAATCCTGTATTGGATTTTACTGCGGTATAACAGAATGTTTTCAACGACGTGCTGCAAAATTTCACATGTTGATTTTCAGCAAAACCAAAACAGCGCCGCTTCCTCCATCCTCGGGTTTAGCCTGGCAGAAAGCCAGCACTTCATTAAACTGCATTAACCAATTTCCGATCCTGGTTTTTAATACGGGTTCACGGTTTTTTGAACCCAATCCTTTGCCATGAATGATGCGGACACAGCGAAATTTATTTTGTATACAAACGGCAAGAAATACACTGAGTTCTTGCCGTGCTTGATCGCGCGTAAGACCATGTAAATCCAAGTTTCCCTGGATTTTCCAATGACCACGGCGCAGTCGCCTCAATGTTTGGTGTGACATACCGGGGCGAATGAAAGACCAATCGTCACCCTGCTCGATTGTGATAGCGATATGATCAGATAAGGTGCCGTGTTCGGTCTCTTCCAGAAATATATTGCCGCGACGGGGAATCGGTGGCACTTTCGGTTTGCAGATTATTGCCTTATTGTTAGCGGTGAGCGGTTCCACACCTTGCATTGCTGCATGGAATAATGCCAATTCACTGTCTTCATTGCTCGAACTATTATTAGACATTTTGCAATAGGGCCGATTCCTTATGTTGGCTTTGCGATCCGGTGTTCAATTTTAGGTCATCCAGATATTTTTCCGCATCCAATGCTGCCATACAACCACTCGCAGCACTGGTTACAGCTTGGCGGTAAATATGATCCTGCACATCGCCCGCGGCAAAAACACCCGGTATATTAGTCGCCGTAGCATTACCTTGATGACCGCCATGCGTCAAAATATAGCCATTTTCCATTTCCAATTGCCCGATAAAGATATCGGTATTGGGTTTGTGGCCAATTGCGATAAAGACTCCCTGTAAGTCGATTGTTTGTGTGGAATTATCTTTGGTGCTGCGGATACGCATGCCTGTTACGCCGGATGCATCGCCTAATACTTCATCCAATACATGGTTTAGCGCCAATCTGATGTTGCCGCTGCGGGTTCTTTCCATTAATTT
>CAADGS010000149.1 GCA_900696615.1 uncultured beta proteobacterium | reverse complement strand
GGGGGGGGTGGCAACGATATTCTTGTTGGCGGCACAGGCAAAGATACCATGAACGGTGGTAGCGGAAGCGATGATTTCGACTATAATGCGACCAATGAAAGCACCGTTGGAGCGAACCGCGACGTTATCAATGGCTTTGCTCATAATAGCGATGACATAGATTTATCGTCGATCGATGCCGACCTTAATGTGGCGGGAAATCAAGCGTTTACTTTTATCGGCAATGTCGCCTTTACCGGTACTGCAGGTGAAGTGAGATTTTTTACTTCGGGAGCCGATGTCATCGTTCAAGTTGAGATTCAAGGCGATGGCAATCAAACTGCCGATATGGAGATCCAACTGAACGGAGCGGCTGCAGTCGGAATCAATGCCAACGATTTCATTCTTTAATTAAGGAAAAGCCTGTTATAGACAATCGTCATTTCGAACGGAATGGGAAATCCGGATTTTAATTTAATTAGATTTCTCATGATGTTGGGAATGACGAATAGACATCGCGTAGGAAACTCTCAGTAAAATCCCTTAGCCGGATTTTTCGCCGGCAACTTCTTGGCACCACCCAATTCCAATTCAGAATCGATACTGTCAGCTATACCCATCTCTTAAAAAAGTTCGTAGTTAAAGTGTGATAAAGTGCTCACATACCGATAAAAATACCAGCAAAATTCCCCGAGACACTCTGCAGTATTTCTCTAGAGGTTTAGAATGTTACGATTTAATAGCTTACAAAAAGAACACTTCCGGATCGCATACGTTTTGCAATCGGCCATTTTCATTCTGGCTTGGATTTCAATAACCGATAATTATGCAGCCAGTACAAAGCAGTCCCAATTGGAAGCGGTTGAAATAGCAGGAATTTCTCTTAATACACCGGCGGATCGGATAGCCGCAATCCTGCAAGCCCAAGGATATACTCAAGTCAATGCATCTTTGTATACTAAGGAAGAGCCCTTGCAAAACGGACGCAGTGCGATATATCGAATTGAAATCGAAAATAATCCAGTAATGCGGGAAATAAGCTATTCCAGAAGCCTGAGCGGTGGGCGGATAAAAAGCCCTACTTTACGTGATGCGCCTATTCCAGACTCCGACATGGATATGGTGCAACAGCTTTATCGAGCTGTGTGCATGAATATTTCCGAAACATTGCAAAAAGAAAGGGGTTGCGAACCTTATTCATCAACGAACATCATTGCTGGAAATGGCCAGCCGATCGAAATTGACAATCACTTCACAGTTTTCTTGAAAGCAACGGATGCCAATACCGCGATCGGAATTAAGTACTCGAAATAACGTTTAACTTAGCTTTGCTTTTATCCTTAACATCGCATATATGTGTTTCCAAATAATGTTGGGGCCTCGAGGTCAGCCCCAACATTTATATGAGCTCCACAACAAATCAGTATGAAACCTCTGTGCCACTTATTTATTCAGCGGAATCTTCAGTCTCATCTTTGGGAAGCAATTGTCCACGCATAACTCCGGCTGGGAAAGCGGAACTGTGTACATTGGCATAGATCTTGCCCGCACGCATTGCAAAGGCCAATGAAGCAATATTATTCAAAGGCACGCCACATGCTTCAATATCTTCGGGTGTTTCAGGCGATCTGATATCGTTATTTTCTAAGATATCCTGTACGGATCCCTCTCCCACATCGATTCCTGGAGACGCTATTGGACCAAAAAGAAAAGCCACTATGGGTCCATTCATGCCGGCGGAAGCACAGTGAAAGTGGGCTTGGATGATTCCGGTGCCATTTCGTGCGGTAAGGCGGAATGTTGCTCGCGTCAATGCCTTATCAAATTCAACTTCAATTTCACCGGTGGTATCGGTAACAACGCCACCCGCAGGCGAGGTAATTTCTTGCGCACCGCTTAAACTCGACTCAAATTTCAATTCATTTGCAGCCCATACCACAGAACCATAACCTACCAACAATAACATCAACAAAAACATTTTATAATCAAGCTTCTTCATGTTCTACCCTCCTCAATGAAAACTACTTTTAAATAATAGTCCTTCTGATAAAAAGTACAGACATAAATCATTCAGCTTATCAACTACTCAGTTTCTTGAATGCATCGAAGTTCGGTCAATCGGGATACGAACATTTAAATGTTCTAGCCAAACTTCCCCGCTAGTTTAGCGCAAGAACCCTTTACATCAAATCATTTTTGGCAAAGCCGGGTAATCTCGATAAGATCAAAAAATTTGGATAGACGGCTTGTCTAAATAACTGTTAGTAAGGTATAGTTCGCACTCTGCCATTTAGGTCCAAGCAGGAGAGTGCGCAATGAATCCAAGCGCCGCCGAAGGCGTAACCCCCCCGGAATCGCTCAGGCATGGTCAAGCCAGTCTTGTTCCTTGAAAACCGCTTGCGACAGGCAATCTGGAGAGTGCCGAATTTCTTGGCCACCGAAGGGGCACACGGATAATATCTGTAAATCTCTCAGGTAAAAAGGACAGAGGGGTGTGTGAAGTCATTCAACAAATGGCTTTTTTTTATTTACGGGAGAATAATCCGTGCTGAAAATGACACCCCTTAATCAAACTCACCGCGACATGAATGCCAAAATGGTCGACTTTGGTGGTTGGGACATGCCGTTACATTACGGCTCGCAGTTAGATGAACATCATAAGGTACGCCAAGATGCGGGTATGTTCGACGTCTCACATATGCTTCCTGTGGACATCAAAGGCGACAATGTTCGCGCTTTTCTACGACGGCTGGTTGCCAATAATGTCGATAAGTTAACGCTTCCCGGTAAGGCATTATATTCATGTATGTTGACACCGCAAGGCGGCATTATCGATGATCTGATTATCTATTTTTTGTCTGAGACTTGGTTCCGTGTTGTGGTAAATGCCGGTACGGCGGAGAAAGACGTCGCCTGGATACTCAAGCAACGCGACGAGCTGGCTCCCAATTTAGAGATTACGCCGAGACGAGATTTGGCCATGATCGCAGTGCAAGGCCCCAATGCGCGCGCTAAAGTATGGCAAGTTATACCCGGTTCCCAAGCCGCGACTGAAGAATTAAAACAATTTCAATCCGCAGTTGTCGGTCAATATTTTATTGCACGAACAGGCTATACGGGCGAAGATGGATTTGAGATTATCTTACCTGCTGCCGATGCCACTGCATTCTGGAAATCGCTCCACGCTGCTGGCGTTGCCCCTGCCGGGTTAGGTGCCCGCGACACATTACGCCTGGAAGCTGGCATGAATCTCTATGGACAAGACATGAATGAAACCAAGAATCCTATGGAATCTGGCTTGGCTTGGACTGTTGATCTAAAAAGTGAGCGGGATTTCATTGGTAAAGAAGCACTGCTAAACACAGCTGTCACACAACAATTGGTTGGTTTAGTGTTGATTGACCGAGGTGTATTGCGCAGTCATCAGCAAGTAGTTGGTCAGCGGGACGGAGCAGAATATCAGGGTGAAATCACAAGTGGAGGCTTCTCACCGACAATGAATCAATCGATCGCTTTAGCACGGCTGCCAATCCAAATTACTATTGGGGATGAGGTCAAAGTCATTGTGCGCGATAAACAATTACGTGCCAAAGTAGTGAAATATCCCTTTGTTCGCAACGGAAACGTGCTGGTTTAATTAATAAAACTATAACAAAATATCGCTATAATAACGTCTTGATTTAACTTGGAGTAAAAAATGAGTATTCCTACAAATTTAAAATATAGTAAATCTCATGAATGGGTCAAACCTGAAGCCGATGGTACAGTAACTATTGGGATCACCCACCACGCACAGGAATTACTCGGTGATATGGTATTTATTGAATTGCCCGAAGTTGGGCGTACGCTCAAACAAAAAGAAGAATGCGCAGTCGCCGAATCAGTCAAAGCCGCGGCCGATGTATATTCTCCGCTTTCCGGCGAAGTCATCGCAGTGAATTCCCCTCTTGTGGATGAACCTGGAAAAATCAACGAAGATGCTTATTCTTCTTGGCTATTTAAACTGCAACCCAGCAACACGTCTGAACTTGACGGACTCCTGGATGCTGCAGCTTACGCCGAACTCGTTGAAAATGAAGATCATTAAGAATAAAAATCGTATCGCATACTAGTTGTGAGACTTGAATTCGTTTCCTTCCCCATCACTAATTATTTTAAGTTCGTTAAATAAATCATGCCGTTTATTCCACATACCGAAGAAGATATTACCGAAATGCTAACCAGCATTGGTGCCAAAACAATCGAAGAGCTGTTTGACGAAATTCCCAAGGAGCTGCTCAGTGACGAACTGACAGGTGTACCAGTCGGGCTCAGTGAAATGGAAATCACACGATTGATGTTGGATCGCGCTGGGAAAGATGGGTTTTATCACAACTTCATCGGCGCGGGTGCATACGAGCATCATATTCCTGCTGCTGTGTGGCAAATCACCACACGGGGAGAGTTTTATTCTTCGTACACGCCGTACCAAGCCGAAGCCAGCCAGGGCACTTTGCAATTATTGTATGAATATCAGTCGATGATGGCATCACTAACCGGCATGGATGTATCAAATGCCAGTATGTATGATGGCGCAACGGCACTGGCAGAAGCTGCCTTAATGGCTGTCCGCTCGCATAAAACATCACGACGCATTTTGATACCTCAAACAGTTCATCCGGTCTATCGCCAAGTTGTCCGTGCGATCGTCAGCAATCAGAAAATTGAAGTCGTCGAATTGCCGTTTTGTACCGAGTGCGGGCAAATTCTGCCCGAATCACTTGCTAAATCCAATCATGAAGATTTTGCAGCACTGGTCATTCCACAGCCTAACTTTTTCGGTGTGCTCGAACAAGTCGACGCATTGACCGATTGGGCGCATAGTAAAAATGCATTTGCCATCGGCGTAGTTAACCCCACTGCACTGGCGTTACTGACACCGCCAGGGGAATGGGGCAGCAAAGGCGCTGATATCGCTGTCGGTGAAGGTCAACCACTCGGCATTCCACTTTCCAGCGGCGGCCCCTATTTTGGTTTCATGGCGTGTAAAAGTGACTTAGTCCGTCAAATGCCGGGACGTATTATTGGTCGAACCACCGATTTGGATAACAAAGAAGGATTTGTGCTGACGCTGCAGGCTCGTGAGCAGCATATACGCCGCTCCAAAGCGACTTCCAACATCTGCACCAATCAAGGGTTAATGGTTACTGCCGCAACGATTTACATGTCACTAATAGGACCGGAAGGATTACGCCGGATTGCTGCACAATCACATGCCAATACTTTGGATCTGGTCGATCAATTAGAGAAAATAAAGGGTGTAAAACGTATTTTCAGCGGACCGCTTTTTCACGAAGCTGCATTGATTCTGCCTGCGCCAGTAGCAGAAGTTTTAAGTAAGCTGAAACAAAAAGGAATATTGGGAGGACTTGATTTACATCCCTATTATCCTGAATTAGGCAATACATTATTGGTTTGCGCCACAGAAACCAAAACGGCTGCTGATTTACAAAATTATGCTGAGACTTTGAAACATGCACTCAGTTAAGCAATATTTTTCAACTGAAAAGAAAGGAAAAAACTATGGTTACCCTTAAAGGTCAGCCCATTAAGCTTGAAGGTACTTTTCCCAAAGTTGGGCAAAAGGCACCGCCTTTTTCTCTGGTTAATAGAGATTTACAAGATGTTACATTAGCCAATTTCGCTGGCAAAAAGAAAGTGCTCAACATCGTTCCAAGCTTGGATACGCCGGTTTGTGCGCTTTCTACACGCAAATTCAATCAACAGGCCAGCAATATGGAAAACACAGTGGTATTGATCATTGCTGCCGATCTGCCATTTGCAATGAGTCGGTTTACCGATTCCGAGGGATTGGATAAAGTCATTACTTTATCTACTATGCGTGGCGCCAATTTCATGAAAGATTATGGGGTTTTGATTGCAGATAGCGCATTTGGTGGAATTACGGCACGCGCGGTCATTGTTTTGGATGAGTCAGACAATATTATTCACGCTGAACTCGTACCGGAAATTGCTGATGAACCTAATTATGATGCAGCTATGGCTGCTTTAAAAAAATAAATTTATATCGACTAAACAACTATGCTGATATTTGAACACTCGCGTAAAGGACGCCGCAATTATTCTCAGTCACCCGCTACAACGGCGAGTAAATCACAGATTCCGCAAAACTTGCTGCGTAAATCTCCGGTTCTGCTCCCTGAAGTTTCTGAGATGGATACAGTACGTCATTACACTCGTCTATCACAAAAAAACTTCTCGATTGATACCGAATTTTATCCGTTGGGTTCTTGCACGATGAAGTACAATCCGCGCGCGTGTAATTCATTGGCAATGCTGCCCCAGTTCTTATCCCGCCATCCGCTGGCGCCGGAAGATACGGGACAGGGTTTTCTTGCTTGCTTATATGAATTGCAAGAAATTCTGAAATCGGTAACCGGTATGGCGGGTGTTAGTTTAACGCCAATGGCTGGGGCCCAAGGTGAATTAATCGGTGTCATGATGATTCGCGCCTATCACGAATCGCGCGGAGATTTTGCACGTACGGAAATCATTGTACCGGATGCAGCACATGGTACTAATCCTGCTACTGCTGTCATGTGTGGTTTCAAAGTAGTTGAAATTGCCACCGACAAAGACGGCAACGTTGATCTGAATGCGCTTAAAGCTGCCGTGGGTCCCCAAACAGCGGGATTAATGCTGACCAATCCATCGACTTTGGGTGTGTTTGAAAAGAATGTCGCTGAAATGAGTCGCGTAGTTCATCAAGCCGGTGGCTTACTATATTACGACGGTGCCAACCTGAATGCGGTGTTGGGCAAAGTGAAACCAGGCGACATGGGATTTGACGTCATTCACATTAATCTGCACAAAACGTTTTCTACACCGCATGGTGGCGGTGGTCCAGGTTCCGCTCCCGTAGGAGTAGCCGAACGCTTGTTGCCTTTTATGCCGATTCCAATCGTTACCAAGGAAGGTGACGCATATCGTTGGGTGACCGAAAAAGACAAACCGCAATCCATAGGCCGTCTGTCAGCACATATGGGTAATGCCGGCGTATTACTGCGAGCATATATCTATGTTCGCTTATTGGGAATGGATGGCATGCATCGGATTTCCGAATTTGCCACACTGAATGCCAATTATTTAATGGCCGAGTTGCGTAAAGCCGGCTTTGAAATAGCCTACCCCAACCGCCGTGCTAGTCATGAATTTATCGTCACCCTTAAAGATATTAAGGATAAAACTGGCGTAACCGCGATGAATCTGGCTAAGCGTTTGTTAGACAAAGGCTATCATGCGCCCACTACCTATTTTCCATTGCTTGTTCCGGAATGTTTGCTTATCGAACCGGCTGAAACTGAGTCGAAAGAAACGTTGGATGCGTTTGTCAAATCTATGAAAGAAATCCTACAGGAAATCGAGCAACAACCGGATATGGTCAAAGGTGCGCCCCATACGATGCCCGTACGTAAGCTAGATGATGTCAAAGCAGCGCGTGAACTTGATCTCGCTTGGAAATCGCCTGCCTGAAAAAGTAACACCACCTAAATTAAAGAATATTACAAAACATGCGTACATTGATCTGCGGTTCTATCGCTTACGATAATATTATGGTGTTTCCGGATCAATTTAAGAATCATATTTTGCCGGAGAAAATCCACGTATTGAATGTAGCGTTTCTAGTTCCGGAAATGCGCCGTGAATTTGGCGGATGTGCGGGTAATATCGCTTACAATTTGAAAATGCTTGGCGGTGAACCTGTCATGATGGCTACGGTTGGTGATGACTGCGCGCCATATGTATCGCGCTTTGAGCAATTAAACTTGGCACGGGAACATGTGCGACATGTTCCCGACACCTTCACTGCACAAGCATTCATTACTACCGACCTAGATGATAATCAAATCACCGCGTTTCATCCGGGGGCAATGAATTTTTCACATCTTAATTCCGTAACAGACAGTAGTGACATTCATTTAGGTATTATCGCACCGGACGGGCGTGACGGCATGATTCAACATGCTCGAGAATTTCATGAAGCCGGTATTCCTTTTGTTTTTGATCCAGGCCAAGGTTTACCCATGTATAACGGGGAAGAATTGCTGGACTTCATCGACAAAGCCGATTACATTGCTGTCAACGATTATGAAGGTCAATTACTGCAAGATCGAACGGGATGCAACCTTGAATCGCTTGCAAATAAAGCCAAAGCGCTCATTATCACATTAGGCGCGCACGGCTCTATTATTTACGCCGATAGCAAGAAATTTGAAATTCCTTGCGTCAAGCCCAAAGAAATCATCGATCCAACCGGTTGTGGCGACGCCTATCGTGCCGGCTTATTGTATGGCATCGTTAACAATCTGGATTGGCAAACGACAGGGCAACTCAGCTCATTATTGGGTTCCCTAAAAATCGCTCAGCGCGGCGGACAAAACCATCAGTTTAGCCGTGATGAAATAGACCAACTATACTTTGATAATTTCGGCGCCCATATCTTCTGAAGCCGATCCAAGCTTGAAGTATGGTAATGGCTGAATTATCAAGCGACTCGTAGAAATCAGGCATCTTCTCCAAACAACAATTATTGGGTGTTAATTTCAAGATCGGCTAATAGCCAGGAAATAGCATTCTAAAGTTGCATTTTGCATTAATACCGACTCTAGATTGAGCCATAAAACCTATACTCTCCCAAGTAATTGTAAGATCTGGCTTTTAAGGTATGTACCAATAGCTTAATGAGTGAAACAGAACCAAAAACCGACATGTAACAACATATTTTAGTACTTGACGGCGAAGTACCGGATGCGTTTTACTTATAGAAACTGCATCGCTGCAGTGATTCTCCCACTTATAACTAGAAAAGGAATTCATTCGATGAAAATGCTTGTCATGATTGCCCTGGCTATTTTTATTATTGGATATGTCGCGTTAATGGTTCAATATTTTTAGGCAGAAAATTACGTAAAATCGCCAATTCTTCCGGTAGGCATAATATAGGAATTTAGAAAATTATTGAATTTCCTGATGTTTAGGCCGTCATAGAAATTTCAATATTGACCCACACCAATTCTGACGTATGCCGCTACTCAAAACAAATATCCTACTATTTATTTTTCTGGCGATTGCAACGTTTGCTTGCTTATTTTGGATTGATCGCTACCAGCAAGTAGGACCTGACTTACTATCCCATCAATGGAATGCGACAACATTTGGAAGAAATCGTGTTGATATCAGTGAGAGTGCACTATCCCTGGTCTCCCAAGATCCCCGCATTATCACCAATGCGCAGCAATATCTTCCGGTCGTAGAGCGCGGTTCCATATTATTATTCTCCGCAGAGATGAAAAGCGACAACGTTATACCCGGTAGAAAACCCTGGAACCAAGCGCGTCTTTTACTGGTGCAGAATGACGGCAAAAATGACCGCTGGAATTTGCCACTTACTGTCGCTACGCTATATGGCACGCATGATTGGGATACATACCGGAATTTTTTTTATATCACCCCGCAAACACAAAGCGTTCGGGTCATTGCAGAATTGAGTCAATCCGTTGGCTCATTTCAAATCAGAAACATGCAGCTTTTTCCTGTACGTGAAACCGAAACGTATTTGTGGGCTAAAAAACTCATTCTCATTTCATGGGGCTTTTTTTTTGCGGTACTCGTTGGTTCATGCCTCTTTGCAGAGAAAAAATCAGCGCTTTTCCGGGTAGTGCTTACTTGCGCGTTTATTTCTATCATCATCGGTACAAGTCTGCCCGGTTATATGAAGACTTCTGTCGTGTATGAAGTCGAAACTCAAATAGATGTATTAAGTCCTGCATTTGCTGATATTGTGCCGTGGGAAATAACTAAAATTTGGCATGCATGCATCTTTCTAATTCTAGGAACGATTCTTAGCATGATGGCTGCAAAAGTACCTTTTGTGCAAGTTATGATAATAATTATGATGATGGCGGCCGGCACAGAAATGATACAACTCTATATCGATGGTCGAACGCCGCTGATCAGTGATTTCTTCATTGACTCAATCGGAGGCTTTATAGGCGCTTTGATCATCAAACTGGTTAGCCGCAACAAACCTTTCTCTTTGACGAAACATTCTTTCTAAACCGGCTGACTAAATCAATATTGACGGCTTGTAAACCTCGTCACGACATGCCGTCACTTGAATCTCAATTTTCATGCGTGGATCGGACAAGCCGGCTGCCAGCATCATCGCGGATGGCCGGACATCACCCAGATATTTACGCATAACCGGCCAGCATTTCTCAAAATCCTCGGCTTTGGGAAACACATAGGTAACGCGCACGACATCTTTCATGCTTGATCCCGCTTCATTCAAGGCTGCTTCGATATTTTTGAAGCACTGCTCGGCTTGTTCCAGCAAGTCATCGGAAATGGTCATGGTGCTGTAATCGAAACCGGTCGTGCCGGATACCAGAATCCAATTTCCTTCGACTACTGCGCGTGAGTAACCAATTGCTTTTTCAAAGGTGGAACCTGAGCTGATGAGTTGACGTGCCATCGTATATCTTCCTTATTGTGGGGTTTAAAAATTTTTGCGTAAGATACCACTATAATTGCGCAACGAAGCAGTTGCAAAGCGTTTTGCTGATTTTTCTTAACTTCCGTAATCAAGGCATAATGTCACTCACATTTTATTGGCATGACTATGAAACCTTCGGTGCTGATCCCAGGCGCGACCGGCCTGCGCAGTTTGCCGGAGTACGCACCGATGAAGCTCTGAATGAAATCGCTGAGCCATTAATGATTTACTGTAAACCGGCGCGCGATTTTCTGCCCCATCCGGAGGCATGTTTGCTTACCGGCATCACACCACAATTGGCCGATGCACAAGGACTGCCGGAGCCGGAATTCATTGCGCGCATCCATTCTGAATTGGCGCAACCTGGTACCTGTGGCGTCGGCTACAATACTTTGCGTTTTGACGATGAGGTCACCCGTTTCACGCTATACCGCAATTTCTTCGATCCCTATGCACGCGAATGGCAGCAAGGCAATTCGCGGTGGGACATCATCGATTTGGTGCGTATGACATTCGCACTGCGTCCCGCTGGCATAATATGGCCACAACATGAAGATGGGCAACCCAGCTTCAAACTCGAAGATCTGGCCGCCGCTAACGGCATTTTTCATGATTCCGCTCATGACGCCTTGTCCGATGTACGCGCCACCATCGCTTTGGCGCGCCTGCTTCGCACACAGCAGCCACGCTTATACAATTGGCTACTGCAATTGCGCGATAAACGTAAAGCCGCTATCCAGCTCGATCTCGATACGCACAATCCGGTAATCCATAGCACGCGCATGTATCCGGCCAAAACCGGTTGCACATCACTAGTCATGCCGTTGATCGTCGAACCGGGTAACAACAATAGCATACTTGTTTATGACTTGCGTCATGACCCGGAAATGTTTCTATCGCTAGATGCCGACGAGCTCAGCAAGTTGCTATTTACCCACAATGACGAATTGCCGGAAGGCAGGCAACGATTGCCGGTGAAATCGATAAAAGTGAACAAATGCCCGGCACTTGCTCCGCGCAATACGCTTGATAACGAGGCGGCTGAGCGTATTGCATTGGATTTGAACGCGTGTTATCGGCATTGGCAGACATTATGCGCAAACCCCGATTTCTTCCAGCGCGTTGCCACCGCCTACACCAGCCGCTCGTATGAATCATCCAACGATGTCGATGTAGCGCTTTATGATGGTTTTCTCGACAATGCGGATACGTTGCTGCTGGCGCAGATACGGCGCGCCACGCCACAGCAATTGGCAATCCTACACTTTGATTTTCATGACAGGCGCCTGCCTGAACTACTATTCCGCTACCGCGCCCGCAATTGGCCGGAAACCTTGACATCCGCTGAAGCTGAACGCTGGGAAACATTCCGTCTGAATCGTCTTACGCAACAAGACGGCAGCGGTACGATCACGGTCGAAGAATTTGTAGCGAGGATTGAGTTATTGCGTACCGACTGTAAAAGCGATAAATGGACTATGCAAATCGCCAACGACTTGGAAAGTTGGTGCAATGAGTTACTAAACCAGTAAATGAAATTGACACCGACATAAAATTTCCTGCAACTTGAATTTTAATCATCGCTTCCTGTATGTACTGTTAGGGATAGTTAAAGGATTTAACGTTATTTAACATTTAGTTAATAGATAATTACCGGAAATAATAAAATGCGCATTGCGATCATCGGTGCAGGCTGCTCAGGGCTTACAGCAATCAAGAATTTGCTGGAAGCTGGATTGCAAGATCTTGTTTGTTATGAAAAAAGTGGGGAAATTGGCGGCAATTGGGTATACACCGCCACATCAGGCCATAGCAGCATAAGCCGGGCGACACATACGATTTCCAGCAAATACTTGTCACAATTTAGCGATTTCCCGATGCCGGATGAATATCCAGATTATCCAAGTCATCGACAAATCCTGACGTACTTTCAAGCCTATACCTCGCATTTTCAATTGGAAAAATATATTCGTTTCAATGTTGAAGTTTTGCATGTTGCAAAAATTGACAATCAACGCTGGCAATTGTTGTTGAGTGATGGAACACAATCCGAATTCGACTATTTACTAGTAGCCAATGGGCACCTTACCATTCCACGTCACCCTGAATGGCGGGAAAATTTTAGCGGACGCTATATCCACGCGCACGATTTTAAAACTGGCGAGAGCTTGCAAGATCAACGGGTATTAGTCATAGGCGCGGGGAACTCAGGATGCGATTGCGCGGTTGAAGCCAGCCGCTATGCGAACCGAGTGGATATCAGTATACGCACGCCACAATACATTATTCCTAAATTTATCATGGGAAAACCGACCGATACCTTCGCCGCTTCGTTTCAATGGTTACCTAAAAAACTACAAAGCTTATTGCAGAAAATTGCGCTTAGACTTCAAATCGGAAAATATCGGGACTATGGGTTACCTGAACCTGATTTCTCACCAACAAACGCACATCCAACCATCAACTCGGAAATTTTCGATAGGATACGGCACGGCAAAATCCATCCCCGGCCCAATGTCCACGGTATATCAGGTCAAACAGTTCATTTTGCCGATGGCTCATCGGCACACTATGATGTCATACTTGCTGCAACAGGCTATCAGATCAGTTTCCCGTTCTTCGATCCGAATTTTATCAGTTGGGAAGATACCGCACATGTTTCACTTTACTTACGCATATTTCATCCTGATCACCCGAGCTTGTTTTTCATAGGCCTAATTCAGCCGCAAGGCTGTATTTGGACCTTAACAGATGTGCAATCAAAACTTATTGCACAATTGTTGATTCACAACATTCAATTACCTCCGGATTGGCGTAAACAAGCAATCGATGAAGGAAAATATTGGCCCAGCCAATTTATCCCACGGCCCCGCCATTCGCTTGAAGTGCATTACTATCCTTATTTGCAGCATTTAAACCGAATACTTGCAAGAAAATAACCAATCTAAGCGTTTCGTACTTCCGCAACGCTAACCAACTCACGCCGCCGGTCGTGCTAAAATCCATCAAATTAACTCAGATTAAAAGTTTGTCCGAATTCGCCCAGTTCTCGCCATGAAAAACAATTACCTTGAAAAAATTCTGACTGCGCAGGTTTATGATGTCGCGATTGAGAGTCCGCTGGAGTCCGTCGCTAATCTGTCCGAGCGTATTCACAATCAAGTGTTGTTGAAACGGGAGGATTTGCAGCAGGTCTTTTCATTTAAATTACGCGGCGCGTATAACAAAATGATCAAACTGCCTCCCGCGATTCGTAATCGCGGCGTGATCGCCGCTTCTGCCGGGAACCATGCACAAGGTGTCGCGCTCGCTGCCAAGAAATTAAGTTGCAGCGCTACCATCGTGATGCCGGTCACCACGCCGCAAATCAAAGTCAATGCGGTAATAGGGCATGGTGCAACGGTAGCCCTGCATGGCGATTCGTATAACGATGCATACGAACACGCCATTCAACTGGCCAAAGAAGAACAAGCCACGTTTGTTCACCCTTACGATGACCCGGATGTGATTGCCGGGCAGGGAACGGTCGGCATGGAAATCTTGCGCCAACACACAGGAAACATCCACGCCATTTTTGTACCGATTGGCGGAGGCGGATTGATTTCCGGCATTGCCGCGTATGTAAAACGATTGTATCCGAAAATCAAAATCATCGGCGTTGAACCCGTCGATTCGGATGCCATGTACCGCTCATTGCAAAGCGGCAGAAGGATCAAATTAGCACAAGTCGGTTTGTTCGCTGACGGCGTGGCAGTGCGGCATGTAGGCAAAGAAACGTTCCGTTTGTGCCGTGAGCTGGTCGACGAAGTGATTCTGGTCGATACCGATGCGATTTGCGCAGCGATAAAAGACGTATTCGAAGACACGCGCACAATATTGGAACCTTCTGGCGCGCTGTCCATTGCGGGAATCAAGACTTATGTCGCACGTGAAAAAATTCTGCACAAAACGTTGATCGCAATCGCATCGGGCGCCAACATGAATTTTGACCGGCTGCGCCACATATCGGAGCGCGCGGAAATCGGTGAACAGCGTGAAGCGGTCATGGCGGTATCGATTCCAGAGCAACCCGGTAGTTTCAAGAAATTTTGCAATCTGCTCGGCGCCCGGAGCATTACCGAATTCAACTACCGTTATTCCGACCCCAAAGTCGCTCACGTATTTGTAGGCGTATCCGTGCGCAATCAGGAAGAAACACAGAAATTAATTAACGAACTCAGGCAAAACGGCTTGTCTCCTGAAGACATGAGCAACAATGAGATGGCAAAACTGCATGTACGTCATCTGGTTGGCGGACGTGCGCAAGAAGTCAAGAATGAAATTCTATATCGCTTTGAATTTCCCGACCGCCCCGGCGCATTGATGAATTTTCTCAATAACTTGAGCCGGAGCTGGAATATAAGTTTGTTTCACTATCGCAATCATGGCGCAGACTATGGCCGCGTATTGATCGGCATCCAAGTACCCCCAGAAGAAAGATCCGACTTTAAAGCTTTTTTAAATCAATTGGGTTATCGTTATTGGGATGAAACCAAGAACGCTGCTTATCGGCTATTTCTCGCATAATTATTATTGAGGCAAAAGCTACCGTTTTCCCCCTTCATGGCGTAAAAATACGGGCTAAGCGATGACCAATCCATGAAATGTCACAGCTTACCGACTCTCAAGCGTTTTGCGCTGCCAGCAAATATTCAATGAATTTTCACTTATCCAGTGTAATTCACCATGCAATGCAGTTTGTGGTTGATGGAGTCTTTCGGTTGCTAAAAGACACCTTTTTTCTGGTTTTATCGCGTGTTTGATCAAATGTGTTAACAGCTATGCTACCGCCTGACACTTCTTGTCAAGTCATTGTCTAAAAAAGAACTCAGACAACTTGAGAAGCCATGTTCAAGACTGGAGATACCAATGGAAACGCATTCTAATAAATTAGAACTCACGACTGGAATCGCAACAATCCGGACTAATTTGCCGGTTATTACGTTGTCTGAAAAAAGAAATGTTCGAGAACGGATTGCTTTTATTCATAATGGTTGGATCTTGGGTATCATACTGGCCGGTTTTTTGCTGCTGCTATTCATTACGCTGGCCAGCAGCGTTTACCATACCCAACACAGCGCGGCACAGTCGAGAATCATCTCGCAATTACATATTCAACAGGCGCAACTTCCGCTAACGATCGAGCACGTGCTGAGTGGCGATTCAATCGCACTCGGGCAATTGCACGAATATCAATATCATGTGAATCAACACGTTGCATTGTTAGTTCAGGGCGGAATGTTCCGGCAGAAAAAAATCTCAGCCTTGCCCGACACTCCCGCTTTGAACGCATACAATCAAAAATGGCGAACTGAAGCAAAGAAACTCGGCCTCATTTTGAGCCATAAAGCAACACTTACACGGCTTGCCAGCAATATGCGTGTAATTTCAGTTACCCATAGCCAGCTAAACAAACGCCTTGAAGAGCTTACCAACCGCATGATTGAAATGGGTAATTTATCAAATGAGATTAAAACCATCGAAACCATCAAGATCCATGCCGGAAATATTGCAAAAAACGCTAAAACCTTTTTCCCCGGCGATTTGGCACTCGCTGATATTCAAGCACAACTTATCGAGGATCGCGCGCAAATTTCCTCTATTCTGCAAATTTTAAGCCAGGGGAGTAACGGCTTGGCAAAAGCTTCGGACAAAGATGAAACAATCCAGGACCTGTTGTCCCATCTCTATGCATTGATGAGAAAATTTGATGATCAGTTTAATGGTATAGAACAAGAGATTGTCACTGCGATGGCGATTCAATCGACTGCGCACCAGCTTATCGACAACAACGAAGCATTGGTCGATAGCATCAAAGAGCTCGATCAGATCGTGCATCAACAAGCCACAGATACAGTATCGCTATTCGATACCTTAATTTATTGCTTGATCGCCGGCTCGACCGTCATCGCCCTGTTTTTTGTTCGTTCACTGCGCTTCCATATCCGTAAACAAGAAATCGTTAGCAAAAATGAAATGGAAACCGCTCACAAAGCAATTCAGACATTGTTGAACGACATGAAAAAAATTGCTGACGGTGATTTGACGGTACGCACGAACATTACCAATCCGATGACAGGCGCCATCGCCGATGCCATCAATTGCACCATTGAAGAATTACATACGCTGGTGGAACAAGTCAATCAGGCGAGCTCACTGGTGGTCAAAGCCTCCAATAAAGCACAAGATGTTTCATCCGAGCTATTGGCTGCTGCGCAACACCAAACTGCAAAAATTGAAGAAACCACCGTTGCGGTATTAGGCATGACCGAATCGATCACTGAAGTTTCGGATATGGCTACAGAATCCGCCAGGGTTGCAAAACAATCTTTGGCCACTGCAGAAAAAGGTGCAACGGCGGTACGTGAATCGATTGCTGGAATGAATGAAATCCGTACTTATATCCAAGATACCTCTAAACGTATCAAACGCTTGGGAGAAAGCTCACAAGAAATCGGTGAAATTGTTGCATTGATCACCGATATCACCGAACAAACCAACGTCTTGGCATTGAATGCCGCATTGCAAGCTACCGCTGCCGGTGAAGCCGGTCGTGGATTTACAGTCATTGCACAAGAAGTGCAGCGTCTTGCCGAACGATCCGCCGAAGCCAGCAAACAAATCGGTGAGTTGATCGTCACCATCCAGGGGGATACGCAGGATGCCATTGCCGCGATGGAACGCAGTACGGTCGGCGTAACGCAAGGTGCAAGACGCTCCGACGCGGCAGGACGGGCGCTGGAAGAAATCGAGAGTGTATCGAAACAGCTCGCTGAACTGGTTACCGCAATTTTTGAAGCCACCAATATGCAAACTCGTGCAGCGCACCAAGTTGTCGCCAATATGGAAGAAATCCTTCACATAACCCGGCAAAATACCGAAGGCACCCGGCAAACCACAGCATCCGTGAAACAAATCGCGGGATTTACATCCGAACTGAGAGCCTCAGTATCCAATTTTAATGTCTGATTCTATTTTCAAGTGCATAATTGATTGATACTATTCAGGGATGAGCGCAAAACCCAAACTGAATATTTCTTCAATCATCGGCATTAAGGAAGGGATTTATCAGGTCTTTTCTTTAATTGATCAAAATTTGGATGCCTATAGTAAGTATCCAAGCAAACTTAACCCCATCAGAGACTGTAAAAACTATATTCATCAGCTCGATGGTTTGTTTGAAATGCTGGGACTAAGCAGTATTACGATAGTCAGCGATAAAATGGAACAACTGGTTGAAGCGCTGCTCATCCAAAAAATACAACCTAATTCGAATATTTACGATGCTTTGAAGCAATCCAATAAAGCATTACTCTACTACTTGAATGAGCTCATCGATGGCAAAGAAGAAAATCCGCTGCGTTTGTATCCCGCTTACCGTGGATTAATGCAGGTATATGGTTTTGAGAATGCTCCCGAAAGCGATTTATTTTTTCCCCGCCTGGCAGTTAATCCGGCATTCAAACCCGAGAGTGTGCCTAACGATGCGGCAACCATCAAAGCCCTTACCAAACAGATCGGTGCCGAATTTCAGACTGGTTTGCTCAAGTGGTTACGTGACCCATCGGATAACGATGGTTTGCAAAAAATGGCCGGTGCCGTAAGCCGCCTGGAAGAATTTCCGGGAACAACCGAGCAACGTGCGTTCTGGTGGGTAACTTCCGGCTTCCTGGAAGATTTATTGCAGCAGCAATACACTCAAGTCGATTTGGCCATCCGCCGCCTATGTGGAAAAATAGAACAAACCATTCGCCATTTCGTTACGGATAGTCCGGATAATACCGCAACGCTCATGCGCGAGTTGTTGTATCACATTTCTATCTGTGATTCATCCAGCCCGCGCATAGCGGATATCAAGGGCAGTTATGTGTGGCCCGGACAAACAGATGAGTTGATCACGCTTGAACAAGCGGAAGCTTTACAGCCTATTCTTGCTCAGCTTCGCAGTACATTGATGCAAGCTAACGATATCTGGCGGGAATTCTGTGCCGGACATCAAGACAGCCTGACTTCATTGCTCGACTATGTCGATTGGCTGGCTCACCAAGCACGGCAAACGCAGTGTACGCCATTAGTAAAATTGATCGATGTCATCACCCATACAATCACGTACTTGCATGACCATCCGAAGGACATCAGCGAAGAGCTGGCGATGGAAATGGCTACCGCTTTATTATTAGTTGAAAGTATTCTGGATGACATTAACAAACTACCAGCGGACATCTCGAATCAAATCGAACTCCTGGCTGCCCGTTTGCACCAAATCACCACCAGCGATCAACATGATTTTGAATTAGCAGCAACACCG
>CAADGS010000148.1 GCA_900696615.1 uncultured beta proteobacterium | reverse complement strand
CCATTATCCAAGCCCAATAGCCCCAGATCGATACCCGATAGGGCGGTATCGAGTCCTTTGAAAGGTGCAGGTGCTTGTGGCCGGGCCACCTGTTTCTTCGGTTCCGGTTTCCTGATTTCCCTTTTAGGCTCTTGCTTGATTTCCTTTGTCATGCTGATTTCGGTTACTTCTTGTGGTGGTGATTTTTCGATCTTTCCCATGTAGTGATTCATCCACAAAATCAAACCGAAGACCAAAATCAAACCAAACAACATGAATATTGCCCCGGCCATATGCTGCTGCCATTTTATTTTTTCCATTTTGTTTACCCCGCTTCTTTTTTAGTTGCAACGCCTACACTTTCTGAACCTGCCAGACGAGCCTGATCGACCACTTCAACCAGTTTTCCTGCTGGTACCCCTTCATCTGTTACCACCAAAACCACTTTGCTTGAGGAGGTGCTGAGCAAATCGCGTAGTTTGCTTTGTATCAACCACACGCGTATTAACTCGCCATCTAAATAAGTATCTCCATTGCGGTCAATGAACAGCCGGATTGCTTTACTTGACGCTGTAACCGCACTACTTGCCTTAGGCCGTTCCAAATCAAGCTTCATGTCTTTGACAAAAGTCGTAGTTACCATGAAAAAAATTAATAAGATAAAAACCATGTCAATCAAAGGTGCCATATCGATGGTGGCTTCCGGTTCGGCAGGCTCGTTATGTCTCATAGCAAATCATTTCTCGTTAAGGGTCAATTCCGTTTGGTGGCACAACAAATCCTTGACTTGCGTTAAATCTTGCTCGATCTGATGCTGCTTGCGGTTCAGCATGCTATGTGCCAACAGACCGGGAACTGCCACGGTCAGCCCCATTTGGGTGGTAAATAAAGCTTCCGCAATACCGCCGGCAATACCGCCGGTTTGCGAATGCAGTGTCATGGTCGATAGCGAGCGGAATGTTTCAATCATTCCGGACACGGTACCCAGTAGGCCTAATAAAGGTGCAATAAGAACAATCACACGAACGAGCGAAGAAAATTTTATGATTTCCCGTTCGTAATCGTAAAAAGCTTCATCCAGATGGCGTCGCAGATTTCGCACACGTTTCTTCTTTATTTCAATACCTTGTTTAATTGCCCTGGCCACGATGTTTTTGGCGGGTTTATCCGCATGATGCTGATAGTATTTCAGCATATCGCGCACCCCCATTAATTTGGGTTCTTTCATAATCCAAAACCGATACCCCACTCCGTACCAAAGTAACACCGTGCATAGCATCAGTGGCGTCATAACAGCCCCGCCCGCCACAAACAGCTCGTTGATCCAAATGACTATTTGCGAAGTATTCATGTCACGCACCTTGCATCGCTAGGACCTCATCGTTCATAGCAAGTACGGCCACCCGATCCTGCTCATGCCCACCACCCAGAAATACGTTTATGATTCTCAACGCCGAGTACTCCATGTCGCGTTTAATATTTCTCGCCCAGGCAGATAATAAGGAACCTAACAGTAAGGCAGGAATGGCGACAATCAAACCCAATTCGGTGGTTACCAGTGCGATGGCAATACCTTCGGATAATAATTTGGGATCTCCCGTGCCAAACTGGGTGATCATATCGAATGTCTCGATCATGCCGGTCACGGTTCCAAGCAAACCGAGTAGTGGCGCAACAGTAGCAATCACCAGAATAGCCGGTCCAAACCGGTCTAGCGGACCGGATTCTTGCAGAATCGCCTCGTAAACAATGCCTTCCATGTGGTCCCTGTCATCTTTCAGATGCCGCAAGGTATATAACAAAACACGGCTAATGGCCGAAGAAGTCTGTTCGCAATTCTTTTTAGCCGATTCCAGATCATCGTCAGCAAGCTGACCGATGATCCGGTCGGACAATTGCTGGGTATTACTACTATTGGAACGCAGTAAATAAATCCGGATTAGGATAAGCATTGCCGCTATTGCGCCCAATATTACAATCACCCAACCGATCGGCCCTCCGGAGTCGATATGTTGCATAAGTGTTTGTTCCGGCGTTTCATCAATAGCCTGTGTACGTGATTCAAATAGAAATAATTGCAATGTTTCCGGTTGCTGATTCTTACCCAAAGCTGTAGCGCTATCGGCCCCGGTGTTTTTCCATACTTTGAATTCGCCACTGCCAGCAGGCACCAGACTGCCGCTGCCTTCTGCGCTGATGCCATAAGCTGCGATATTGCCTAGATAAATGATATTCCCTTGAGCTTGCTTGCCATTCTCAAGAAAAAAACTACCTGGTTTTGTCTGAATCGCACCGAGGTTTTGAAGCAGTGATAATGCACGTTTAAATAAAAAATCAACTTTAACCGGATCGTTGTTTTTCTCTTCTTTCATGGCGACAGGCATCTCGATATCGTGATTTTTCAGTGTTGCTTCCGCTTGCAAGTAAGTCATTTCCAAAGTATCGCTACGCTCGGTCACGGCTGCATCTTTGCGCTCCGTTTCCGTCAACTGTAATGTGAGTTGATCAATTTTTGCCGAACGCTCCACGGAACTGCGCTCCAGTGCATTAATTTTATTACTGAGCGCTTGCTCATCGCGGTTAGCAATGGCTTGATAATTTTTTAAGCGTTCAAGCAATTCCCGTTTCTGTGCTTCCAGGAAAGCAAATTCTCTTTTATAGGCAGTTTCTAAATTTGCCGCTTCCTGCTTAACCGAATTCTGTTTTGTTGCCGAAGCATTTGCGGATTTCTCTACAGGCGCCGAAACTGGTGCCCCTTCCGCGGCCGCAGCGGTTTTATTTTCTTGGGCATAAACTAGGCTGGTCATTGCCAGCAACACTACGATCAATACAGCTTTTTTCATTTTTGTAATGGATTTGGTAATTCAAAATAACCTTGGCGGATTTGCTTCATCAAGGAATCGAATAAATTCTTGATACGTTCCCTATCCGCCGTGTTATCGACAAGTTCGTATATCCAACTCCCATCGGCTGTTCGCTTAGCCATGCCAGCTTGATTGTCACGGCTTTGAAAATAGAGAAATACCGTACCCAGCTTGGCGATATCCACCAACACTTTTTCTCCGTTCAATGGAATGGTCTGCTGGTAAATGCCATTCTCTTTACTTAAGCGAATTTCATCCTCAATTAACGACCAAGCTTGATTAATGGCTTTGTGCGAATCAATTTGTTGATTGGAAAGATTATTTTCCAAATCATTGATAGCTTTGATGCGATCTTCCATTTTGAATGGAAAACCGCTCTGAATATGGCGCTTGTACTCGTTTAAAGCCGCCAATAGAATTGGCTTCAGGCTCTCGCCGGATTGTTCCGCCTCTTTGGTTGCGGTACCTAATTTCTCTATGGAATGCTGTAGCTTTTCGATGCTTAATTTTTGCCTTCTTTCTTCCACACTCAAATCCGCCAATTGCGAACTGAGTGCCGCCATTCTGCTACTGTGCTTTTCTTTTTCAGAATCCAGTTGCGTTTGTAACGCTTCGACTTCGCCTCTGATTTTGGCAAGCGATTTTGCTAAATTTTCTATGCTTCCCATCGCTGTCGAAGCAAAAAGCGCTAGCCATCCTAACCCAATCCATGCAATTATTTTTTTTAGTAATTGTTGTTGCATATACCCCTCGTCTTGTATGGTTACGCATACTACAAGTTGAATATTTCATTTTCATGACAATTAGATGTCATTCAATGAAAGGCAGACAAGGTGAGCATTTATAGCTATAAATGTTCAAAATAAAACAGATCGTTATTTAGTGACCGCATTCTCACGCTTTAAAGGATGACTAGCATGATGATGAACAAGCCGATCGCCAAAATCATATCTATCTAATTTAATATGCTGCGGTGCTTGTTTCACTGAAGCGACAGTTAAGATTAGGTATCTACGTCATTTGAAAATTAATGATTTGAAGATTCTTGAACCGAGTGAAGAGTTTACATAATCAAAGCTGTGTTATGCATAGTCGTTTTCGATCATTACCGCTATCAACTCAATATGTCGCGATAACAACGAGTCTTATGTCATGCAAATTTCTCGATGTCGAGGCTGCCGTTTGAAGTCTGGGAAGCGCTCGTCACAACGGCGGAAAGTCTGACTAATGCGGTGCCAACGTTTACAGCCTACGGTTCTTTTATTTAACGTCAGTAAGTTGCGTGGTTGCAGTTGCGTGACATGGATCAAAGCATCCTGTACTTGCTGTTGCTTGCAGCCATTTGATTTCGTATTGCAGGAATAACAATTGCTTTTTTTATAATATTTTCGTAAAAATTCAACCGGGTATTAGTCAGCACGGTTGACCGTTATGAAAATTCAAACATTGATTCCCAATTGAAATAGGTTGCGTATCGAATATTTCAGTATCTTGACAGCACGAAATTGATATGTGTGAATTGTTTCTGCAATCGTTCCCCTTTAAATATTGTTTTATTCATTCAATTGTCATAAAAATGTAATGCTTTATTTATATTATCTTCATAATTTTTAACCACACAATTACGAATAATATGGCGGTGACAATACTAGTCGTTGAGGATGAACCGGCAATTCAGGAATTGATCGCACTCAATTTAAAAAAAGCGGGGCATATGGTGTTATGCGCTGACAGTGCGCAGCAGGCAAAGCAGTTGATAAATAATGTGTTGCCCGATTTAGTATTGTTGGATTGGATGCTGCCTGACATTACCGGCTTGGAATTTGCACGCAAATTGCGGCAGGAAGAACGTACCAAAGCCATTCCGATTATCATGCTTACCGCCCGTACTCAAGAAAATGACAAAATAGCCGGACTGGAAGCCGGAGCGGATGATTACATTACCAAACCCTTCTCACCGCGTGAAATGATTGCCCGGATCAAAGCGGTGTTACGACGCCGTTTGCCTGAAATGTCCGATGAAATTATTGAACTGGGCGGGCTAAGGCTTGATCCGACTACGCACAGAGTGCATGTATGCAGTGATGCAGGTTCGACAAAACCAGCAGAAGTTAGTTTGGGGCCAACTGAATTCCGTTTACTGCATTATCTGATGGCGTATAAGGAGCGAGTGCATACCCGGGCGCAACTGCTCGATCGCGTGTGGGGCGATCATGTATTTATTGAAGATCGTACGGTTGATGTACATATTCGCCGATTACGAAAAATCCTGGAATCCGTCGGTAAGGAAAATTTAGTGCAAACGGTGCGTGGT
>CAADGS010000147.1 GCA_900696615.1 uncultured beta proteobacterium | reverse complement strand
GGTTGCTATACCGTTGAAGATGCGGTGCGTACTCTGCGCCTGGCGCGTGAATTACTGGATGGTCACAGCCTAGTTAAATTGGAGGTGCTCGGCGATCCGAAAACGCTTTACCCGAATATGGTGGAAACTCTGAAGGCTGCGGAAATCCTGATTAAGGAAGATTTTCAGGTAATGGTGTACACCTCGGATGACCCGATCATCGCCAAGCAACTGGAAGACATGGGGTGTGTAGCCGTGATGCCATTGGCTTCGTTGATCGGTTCCGGTATGGGCATTCTGAATCCCTGGAATTTGCAAATCATTATTGACAATGCCAAAATTCCGGTGCTGGTCGATGCCGGTGTCGGCACTGCATCCGATGCCACTATCGCAATGGAATTGGGCTGCGATGGCGTGCTGATGAACACGGCTATTGCCGCAGCAAAAAATCCAGTGTTGATGGCATCGGCGATGCGCAAAGCAGTCGAAGCCGGACGGGAAGCGTATTTGGCTGAACGTATGGCAAAAAAACTGTATAGTGCTAGCCCCAGCTCTCCGACAGCTGGCGTAATCGGCCGTACAGATACCGCACAATAATCAATTCCGATGCAACAAGCTATACGCAGCTTTGTTCTTCGCCAAGGACGGCTATCCGATGCACAACGTCGTGCCTGGGAAAGTTTGCTGCCCAGATACGGCATTCCATTTGGCAAACATCTGTTAGATCTGAATCAGATTTTTGGCCGTTCAGCACCAAAAATTCTGGAAATCGGTTTTGGTATGGGAGAAAGCACCGCCGCGATTGCGCAAAACAACCCGGAAAATGATCACCTGGGTATTGAAGTACATACCCCTGGAGTTGGTAGTCTGCTCAATCACATTGAAAAACTAGGCTTGACCAATTTACGCATCATTAAACATGACGCAGTTGAAGTACTGCAACATATGCTGCCTGCAGAATGCTTAAATGGCATTCACATTTTTTTTCCTGACCCCTGGCCCAAGGCCAGACACCATAAACGCCGCCTGCTGCAACCCGCTTTGGTTACTCGTTTATGCCATCACTTAAAGTCGGGAGGCTATATTCATACTGCCACCGACTGGGAGGACTACGCCATGCAAATTTTGCAAATCTTGACTCAGGAACCGCACTTATCCAATACTACATATGATTTTGCACCGCGACCGCAATACCGCCCGTTAACCAAATTTGAACAACGCGGTCTTAAACTTGGGCATGGTGTTTGGGATTTAATTTTCACTAAAAACTAAATTTGCATAAGTCCTGCCACTTTAATGCGTACAATTTATTGGACAATGACAGGAAATCGAATGCATAAACTGCTCGCTGCAATCCTTGCCGGTTTGATATTAACCGTACCCTGCTTCGCGCATGAGCACATCCGCCCAGGTTTGTGGGAAATTACCACCAAATCGGACTTACTGGCATTAATTCCGCATATTCCCTCCGAGCACATGCAGCAACTGAATGAACTCGCCAATCGCTATGGCTTAAAATTACCCAGTATCGAAGGCAATACCGCCGTTTCAAAAATTTGTATTACACCAGATATGGCAAGGCAGGAAATTCCTGCTTATTTTTATGAGAATCGCTCCGGTTGCACCGTACAAAATGCAACCCGTACCGGCAATAGTTACAAACTGGATCTCGCTTGCAACCATCAATATTTCCAAGGCAATGGCACCGCCCACGGCACCTTCACCAATCCGGAAAACTTTTTGGGAAATACCGAATTCGATAGTACCGTCAGCGGCAATCCCGTCTTTGCATCCGCCGAAACTACCGGACGCTGGATTGGCGAACGTTGTATCGCAGTGAATCCATTGCAGTAACAAGTTGCCTGCCTTCATCCTAGCCGGTTCATATATAATTTGATACGGTTTATTCGCCAGCTGGTGTTGCGTATTAGCGTATAGATGAAGCATGAACAGTACTACAAAATTTTACAGCATCCTGATACTGACAAATCTCATCAGCGCTTCCTGTCACGCATTCAATCTGAGCTATCAAGGCGGGCCGCGAATTAAAAGTGCGGATGGCAACTTTGAAATAGGATTGAACGGCCGCGGCCATTTCGACGTCCATGCCCTGCTTCCCGATCAAGCCGATCCGGATTATCCGCCATTCGGCAGTCAGCTTTTAACCGGTCATAACCGCGATGGATTTAACTGGCGCAGAACTTACGCCACCTTGACAGGAAAATTTCATCAAATAAATTTTAAATTTGAAAATGATTTTGCAATAAATGCCAACACCGCTTTTCCTCACAGCCTTCGCGAAGCCTGGCTAGCCACAAAGCTTGGGCCGGGTCAATTGACAATCGGTCAATTCAAGCCCTATCGTGGCCTGGAAGAAATAACCAGCTCCAACGAAATTACCTTGATGGAACGTCCGTCGACTTCATCCACCGGACTATACAGCGGGCGGCAATTTTTAACCGGTATTGGTTATCGATCGCTGATCAGGGATAATTTGGGTGTCGGCATTCATGTCATGAGTCTTTCTCATTTTGGCCAGCCAATTGATGGCGTTACATATGGTGGACGTGTCGTTTGGTTACCGCTCGATACGGAAGGCAATATCTTTCATCTTGGTTTTTCTGTCAGCAGGGATACCGCCAATAATAATTCACTGCCTGCCGGAATAGTCGATGTCTATGGCGGACGTCAAGGCATCAATCAATCTTTGGGAGTCGCAGGGGCAGCGGTTGGTGCACCACATAGCAATAGCCAATCCACTTTTTCAGCTGAAGCCGCCTATTCGATTGGCCCCTTCACACTACAAGGAGAATACGCGATTTCGCGCTTAGATAATACCCATCGAACTCACGGCAACTTAAGAGGTTCCACTGTTCAAGCCTATTATGTACAAGCTAGCTGGTTCGTAACGGGGGAGCGCGTAATCTATAAAAAAGACCGAGGCGCGTTTGCAAAACCTCGACCAAACGCGAAATGGGGCGCGTTAGAATTGGCCGGACGATACGATGTTGCAGAAAACATCAGTCAAAATATGATTGCCGATCCATGTAAAACAGGTACATCGCAATGCCAAGTTGAGATCATTACGTTGGGCGTGAATTGGTATCCTTACCAAAATATCCGCTTCATGTTCAATTATTATTTGACTGAAGCCATGCTAGGTAATTTGGGCGCTGGCACAGCAACGCAAGAAGATAATTTGTCGGTATTTTCTTTCCGTACTCAAGTGAGTTTCTAACCCACTATCCAAAACTTTTACAGCACTCGAGTTTACCTAAGTAGCCGCATGAACTCATTTTTCAATCGTCAACGACTATAAAAAACGGCTACCGGTTTTACCCGGTAGCCGCGTTTCTTGCGACTGTTAAGTCAAATTAATTAATGGCCGATTGGATTTTGCTGTGCCGTTGTCAACGCATCTTTCCAATGTGCTGGAAGGTTTTGCACCCAGCCGTTATAAACATTGGGTACAGCCAGAACACCTTGTCCGCCAAATCCAGGCAGACCGCTGACGGTATCGTCCTTAGCAGTGCTAGGCGTGTCTACCAAGGAGACGTAGCCGGCAATTTTAGCTTCGCTAAGCTTGCCATTACCGTTCGGATCAAGATCCACTACCGTCAATCTATTACCGAATTTGGTCGTGACATAAGCATAGTAGCCACCGCCTTCTTTCGCCCCAAAATTTGCACCGTGACAACCCGGATCGCAAGGCAGCGATTTGACAATTTTGTCCGTAGCCGTATCGATGATAACAATATGTCCACCCATAGAGGCTATTACGACAGCTTTACCATCGGGTGACACCGGTGATTGGATCGGTAGCACACCGATTGCCTCGACACCATTGTCATCCTTATCGACTATGCTGCCAGTGAAAGGATCATAGTCTTTGATGAGTTCGATCGTCTTTAACAGCGCACCTGTACTGCCATCCAACACACTCATTGTATGATGCAGCAAGTTGGCCGCATAAATTTTGCTGGAATCCGGCATCATGCCAATGGCAATCGGATGAGCGCCTGGCGCATTATTTCCAGTCGGTGTACGCGCTTCTATATCGCCATTGGCTCCATAAATACCGACATCGTGGGTATTAATATTTGGCGTAACAATTTTGGAACCATCGGCACTGATCCAGTGACCGTGCGGATTTGCAGAAATGTGGCCATGTGCCTGCGTAGGCATCATTTTTTCAACTCTGGTAGTTCCGGCAGGAATCATGTATAAGCCATTCTCACCGTTGATAGCAATGGTTATATCATCGGTCGTAGGTATTGTCACCACGTGGGAAGGCGAATAACCAACCGTGATATTTTTAATGAGTTCACCGGTTTCACGATTAATCATCGAAAATTTATTATCAAACCATTGAGTTTGAAAAATAATCGATTGATCGCGATTAGTCCACATGTTATGCGGATTATTGTTGTTAATTTGAGGCAACGCAACCTTGCGCTTAACAGTCCAACTAGCCGTATCGATCACCGAAGTTGTGCCAGGCTTGTTCTTACCAGCGGTTTTCTCAAATTGTGTATTAACCCATACCTCACCGACACCACGTTTTTCCGGTTTCGATCCCACAGAAAGTGCTTGTCCATTTATGTTAAACAGAGTGGACAAGTTGACAACCCCTCCTGTAGTAATCAACGGTAAGTTAGGATATTTTACATTCCACTGACCCGATGAATAATCTTGCCAATTGTCAGGTGCCGTTGCAATGAAAAAAGTTTTCAGTAGCAATACCGCCAAGTCGCTACTGGTCGGCAGGTTTTTGAAACCAGTCACCAAATCAATGGTGTAATTGTTTTGCGGATTACCTAAATCCAACCCATCTTGAGTGTTTGGATCGTCCACGATCACTGCAGCAAACATGAAAGGATGCACTTTACAGGTAAATACATACAGTCCGGGTGTATGCAATGTCACGAACCCACCGCCGCGATAAGCGCTGGATTGATCGAAAGGCATATGCTGCGCGCCGGTCGGCCACAACAGCGAGCTGATGGTATGCACGCCATTGGTATCGGACATAATGAAGTTGACACTACTACCAGGATAAATCACTTCCAGGGATTTGGTCTTAATGTCAAATGGCAGTCCGACAATGGCATCACCGCGCGCGCTTCTAAACCAGCTAGCCGGTTCATCGCTGACCTCGAAAGTGACTACACCCGGTTCGCTCGGTTTTGTTCCCAACAATATGTTGCCATAAGGTGATGCGCCGATAATACCGGCACCATCTCCACCCACCGGATCAACGATGAAGCTGCCATGCATACCTGCTTCCATGTGCGCAATCAAGTGACAGTGATATTGCCAGTTTCCAGGACCAACACCGGTTCCGGCTTTGACGGTAAATGAATGGGTATCATAGCCTTCTGCCAGCAATTTGGTATCGATCACTTCATTTGTACCGGTTTTAAACCAACGATGAGCATGTAAATGAAAAGTATGACCTGGACCAACCGACAAAATATGGAAACGCACGATATCATTTTCCACTGCACCCGGATGCGGGTTTGCCCACAGCGGTTTTTGTGTGCCGTCACTCGCTATTTCAGTTCCCCAGAAGGTCGATCCCACCATGAATAAAACAAATTGCTTGTCGATATCGGATCGGTTAACCGAAACAGCGTTTCCGTTGGCTTCCATGTAACGATCGACTGGACCATGGGCTTTGTCGACAACCAGTGCGCCAAACAACCCCAGTAATTCTTTACCCCTCATATCGCCATGGTAGGCATAGGTACCTGCTTTCTTTGCTTTAAAGTTATACTTTTTGGATTCACCTGGCTTAACTTTGGAAGCACTTTGTTGCAGACCTGGAATTTTAAATCCTACTCGTATGCTCGTATCGTTATTTAACGTAACGTTAACGTTATCGCCTTCTTTTACAAACAAAGTAGGTCCCGGTATCACAGCTTCGTTGTCGTTCAGTGCATAGGCTAATTGACCATTCGGTAATGTTTTGGCCGTCAACGTAATATTATGAACTGCAGCCAATACGACAGAAGAAGCCAGTAATGCCACTACAACTACCATGCATTTCATTAATTGCATAATTGGTCTATTAAGGCCGTAAGTTTCTTTGTTATTCATATCATTATCCTTATCATCTATGAGCAAGTTTTCATAATTACTGAACATTAAACTTACCTCTCATACCCAGCAGCTTGTTTGAAAGATTTTTGTCCTCATAGTGGGCGCTGTGCTTAGCTTCTACACTGAACACATGCTTTTCAAGTGGACCAATCGCTACTTCATTGATGCGGTTATCCGTTCCCGGATCAAACCATTTATAACCATTTAGTCTGAAGGTATGCAGATCGGTACCTAAAGCAATTAAATGAAAGCGGACATGGGTATCTTCTTTGGCGGTTAATGTTGGATTGGGTCCATGATTCGATTGCTTTTTGTTGGCGCCATTGATTTCCATACCCCAAAATGCATCATCGCCAAGATACAGCACATATTCTTTGGCGTAATGGTGCGCACCGATCGGATTGACGATAATGGCCCCAAACAAGCCTTTATGCTCCGCGCCGTTATGTGTTTCAAAGTTATGATCATGATATGCCCAGGTACCTGCAGTACCGGGGGCCACATCCCAGAAATACTCATATACCGAATAAGTTTGTTCCAATCCGGCACCCGCGCCTTCATCGTCAACCTTATTGATCACTTTAAGCGTGCCATCGCTGAGTATGTTGTAATGCACGCCATGCACATGGATACTGACTTGCTTACTGATTCCTGGCACAGCCACTTCATTGCCTGGAATCGCATTTAGAATCGATATCTTGACGGTATCGCCCTCAGTCAATTCTAAAGTCGGCCCAGGAATTGTAGCTTCCAGACTGTAACGGTTAGTAATGTCTTGACCATTTACCCGATGGCTCAACATCTTGTAAGCGAGCAATTTATTTCCAAAACCATCGTCGCGCGTCACTTCGGCGGTCAATTGGATAATATGTTCCGCTGCATTACTCTTACCGGAAAATACCAATAATAACGCAAGACATAAAATCATCAGTAGTTTCCTAAACAACGCCTGATGGGGTGAAGATTGCGTGGCGTTGGAGTTTTCTGCTAACTCCAACGCACAGCAAAGTTGATTCAGTTGAAATGACATTTTTAACATCCCTCCATAAATGTAAAAAGTACGCTTAGTGAATCGCTTATTCAAAAATTTTATTGATTGACCAATAAAGTTTTTTTGTTTTAAAGCTCACGATTCGCAACAACACACGACACAAAACATAGCGCGTAGCGATAAGCAACACTACTTACTATTTAATTTATCGCGGGAGGAATTTTAGCAGAGTTAATTTTGAACAAATAGATGCCATTTGTCCCAAATATGTCATTAAAATGCAGCTATATGCAATTATTTTTCAGAATCATCGGAATAAAACAATCCGATCATCGATGAATCTTTGAAATAGTTGTAGAGAGGTGCTTTCAGACACAACTCAATCTGTTTCTTTACACCTATTTTCTTATAAATAACAGATAGTTGGTTTCGTATAGTCTTTTCAGTCACCAATAACAAGGTACTGATTTCTTTTGCAGATAAGCCTCTGCAAGCTAGATAGGCAACTTGTCGTTCACTGTCCCGTAGCTTCACTGACTGCGACGCCTGGTTTTCCAGCTGACTATCCAGATCCAATTCCTGAATACTTCCAAATTGCGCTTGCCAGATTAATTTGGTAAGCCGGCGATCAAACCAAAGCTGTCCATTGTGAATTGAATGAATGGCTTTCAATATCAGATCGGCAGATTGATGTTTGCTAACAATACCCACTGCACCGGAACGAAAAGCTTCTAGATAGGTATATTCGCTATTATGATCTGATAGAGCCAGCACTTTACTTTTAGGGCAAGTGGTCAGTAATTTCGTAATAGATTCAGCGCAATAACCATCGTTTAAGTGTAAATCGATAAGAATCACATCGGGATTGTGTTGCATCGCCATGCTGAACAAATCCTCCATACATCCGGTTTCCGCAACCAGTTTAATAGAAGGATCATTATTAAGCAGAGCACGTAATCCCATGCGTACGAGCTCAAAACTCTCTGCCGCGACCACACGAATTTTTGCTTGAGGTTGCTCGGTCGCATCGGTAATCATCAATCGATAATCACCCGACAGTAGTTAAATCGTTTTTCGAGGGCCGATTGAAAATCATTTTTTTATTGGTTATTGGATTTAG
>CAADGS010000146.1 GCA_900696615.1 uncultured beta proteobacterium | reverse complement strand
TAAAAACTTAACTGATCCCTTCCGAAATTCCTGACTATATTGGGTGCGGGGTAATTCCATCTTCATCCTCCATTTCATGTCTTCATTTTATGAAACTTCGGACTCCATGAAATTCAGCATACCTCACGTTTCCATAAAACTATCTTGCAGGAGTTCTACCAAGTGGCATTCCGGCGCAAGATTTACCAATCGATCGATGAGTTACAGCGCGATTTGGATGATTGGGGGACGTATTACAACAACTCGCGTACTCACCAAGGAAAGATGTGCTGCGGGCGCAACCCAATGCAAACTTTAATTGACGCAAAGGAGGTATGGGACGATAAAATCACCACATTGAATAACTGAATTTGATCTAACAGGCACATCGTCAAATCGGGTGACTGTCAGATCGGATCTGAACTACTGATAAACTGCAGTCCGCTTTCACAGGTTGAGACTTTCTCGGCCCCATGAAAAAACTGTCCGTCAAAATGGGACAACTCCAATTTGGATTTAATTGAGCAACCGTTTTTGCTAACAGGAATTTCTTTAAATTGTTACTTGAACTTAAGTAGTTCAAGTAACGGATGATATGAATTTCTACTTCGTGCGGCAGGTTCTAGTAGTCTTAGCAACTGTAAATCCGCCTTCATTGATAAGTTCTGCGGATACTGGTCCTTGAATAAAAGTCGGCTTGATGCGAGTTGCACCAGCAGCAACGTCTGTTGGATCACTATCAAAATCAAACTCTACTTCATCACCTGTTGTTGATTTGGGTGTAGAACGCTTTACATTACTTCCAGAACGAATTTTGGCAACATAATTACCAGCAACTAAATTATTACCATCTACAGAAACTTTAGAACGGTTCGCACGTTTCTCACATTCTAGGCGAATACCAGCGGCATTTGCATCTGCGCTCGGTAAAGATGTTGCAAATACAGCCATAACTGCAGCCAAGGCCGTTGAAGTTTTTAGTATTGTTGATTTCAACATTGATATCTCTCCTATGAGGTTAATGAAGTTATATTTCACTTTATTTTGTGCGACGACTCTCATACTGTTAAGTAGTAAAATACAATTCTATATGAGTGTATCGCACGAGTTAGTGTAAGAACCTTCTTACAACATGTTAATTCTGTAAAATTGATGAAAGGTTCAAATATTTTTGGAAAATCTTTAGGTAATCAATGCAATCCACATTAACACTTTGTAACTTAAACGATTAAATGGAGAGAGATTAAAATCGAGATGCAAAAAGAGCACATATAGGTATTCTGAAAGCTAATATGAGCTTTCGGAAAAGAGCGCGCTAAAATGAGAGTGAAATGGCTAGCACCAAGCAAATGGTTGCGCAATTCTCCATTTTGAGTCAGGACAACAAAGGAAGTGTCGAAATGAAGAAATGTATCAAAGGCAACCGCAGATTTTGCCATCGCCTTCATCAATGATCAGAACCGCTGAACGGTGGATTTAAGAAAACCTATGCAGATAATTCATTTTCTACTAGTTTTGCCCAATACGCAGCGCCGAGTGGCAAAACTTCATCATTGAAATCGTAATTCGGATTATGTAACAGGCAGTTACCTGTCGTATTTCCATTGCCAATCCAAATATAACAACCTGGCTTCTGTGCTAGCATGAATGCAAAGTCTTCGGCACCCATACTGGGAATTGGAGAAGTATCGACACAATCCTTGCCCGCTACAGCAACAGCAGCGCGAATTGCGCTGGCAGTTTCTTCCAGGCTGTTAATAGTGACCGGATAGCCAGGATTATCGGGGTTGAAGCGAAGGTTAATATGGATTCCAAAACCGATTGCGACGCTGTGGGATAAGTGCCAAATGCTTTGTTCCAGTCGCTCACGCACGGAATTACTAAAACTTCGAAAGGTGCCCCGCACCACTGCTGAATCCGGTAATGCATTCCAAGTATTACCGCCATGTACTTGGGTGATACTGACAACTGCAGCATCGGACGGATCGATCTGGCGGCTGACGATGGTTTGCAATTGGGTAATTAAATGCGCCGCTGCAACCAGCACATCACTGCCGAGGTGTGGCATTGCAGCGTGAGTGCCCTGACCATTAAAGGTAATTTCAAAACAATCGAACGAGGCCATCATTGGTCCGGTTTTGACAGCGAAATGACCAGCGGGGATATGTGGAAAATTATGCATACCGAACACTCCTTGAACTGGAAAATGCTCAAACAAACCTTCTTTGATCATTTGATGTGCGCCGGCACGGCATTCTTCCGCCGGTTGGAAAATAAAATGCACCGTGCCATCAAAATGACCGTGACGAGCGAGATAATGTGCTGCGCCGAGCAACATGGCACAGTGCCCGTCATGACCACAAGCATGCATTTTGCCAGAGTTAGTAGATGCGTATTCGAAGCGATTTTGTTCCTGAATAAATAATGCATCCATATCGGCGCGCAAGGCGATACTATTCCTGCCCGTACCTCGACGCAAAACCCCAACGATGCCGGTTTTCGCCAGTCCTTGATATACTTCGATTCTAACTTTCTGTAGTTGCTGTGCAATTAACCGGGCAGTTGCAGTTTCTTCAAATGCGGTTTCCGGATGTTGATGGATCTGTCTGCGCCAACTTTGCATATCGGTATGCAATGCGAGAATTTCTGCAGGAATATTCATAATGCAGTCTGTAACTTGTTTCGTGTAAAGGTTGCAGCATACCTTATTAAGCTTCAGGTTCAAATACTGCTATCGATTCAACATGAGCGGTATGTGGAAACATATTGACTACACCGGCAGCACATAATCGCAAGCCACCTTTATGCACCAATACTGCGGCATCACGTGCCAATGTTGCAGGATTGCACGAAACATATACAACTTTCTGAAGTGGCGTCGTTGTGGTGGCCAATGCTTCCACTACAGCTAAAGCGCCTGCACGCGGTGGATCGATCAACACCCGATCTATGCGGCCCGGTCGTCCATCCAAATCACTTATTGTTTGCAATAAAGCTTTCCAGGCTTCTTGACTCCACTTGAACAAATCACACGCGGTGAAAATGGTTTTGTGGTTCAGGTTATTCTTATGAGCCGCTAATTCGGCGCGCGCAACCAATGCATCAGATCCTTCCAGTCCGATTACACATCGTGCACGTGTCGCTAGAGGCAATGTAAAGTTACCTAATCCGCAAAAAAAATCAACGATCACATCGTCTGCTTTCGGCTTCAGTAATTCAATAGCGTGGCCCACTAGAGCGGTATTGATTTGATGATTGATTTGCGTGAAATCGGTAGGTGAGAATGGCAAAATTACACCGAATTCAGATAATTCCAACGATAGTATGTCTGATTCTTCGCTATTCATCGGCGCAACCGTATCTGGACCGCCAGGTTGCAGCCACATTGATATTTGATAGGTTCGGCCAAATTGCAACAGTGCTTCGCAGTCGTCCATATTCGGAGGATCCAGCACGCGCAATACCAACACAACGGTTTGCACTCCTATCGCAACTTCAATTTGTGGCACCCGGTCGCGAATCGATAAGCCCGCAATTAGTTTGCGTAATGGCATTAGCAAATTGGAAATCCGATCCGGAAGTATTGCACAAGATTGCATGTCGGCAACGAAACTCCTTGCACGTTCACGGAATCCCACCAGCATACTTTGCTTACGCTGTACATAACGTGCTGACAACCGCGCTCGGTGACGATACCCCCAAGTTGGGCCATCAATGGGTGCTAGCATGCGCTGAGGGCGTACCCGTGCCATTTGCCACAGCGTATCTTCCAAAGCCCGTTGCTTGAGAGCAAGTTGTGCTTTTGCACTTAGGTGCTGCAGGGAGCATCCCCCGCAAGTACCTTGTACGAACCCAAAGTGCGCACAATGCGGCGTCACCCGGTCAGAACTGGGACGCAACACGGTCAGACTACGCCCTACTTCATAGCATGGTTTCGATTTTTCCAATTGATAGCGAATACGCTCGCCTGGTAAGGCACCATCGATAAACACTGTCTTACCATCACGATGCGCTATGCCTCTGCCATCAAGATTAAGTGATTCGATTTCAACCTCAAAGCAATCGGTCATAGCTTCTCATCGCCGTTTGAAAGAACTACAGCACTTATCCCAATTAACGCCAATTCAGTACAATATAACGTGATGCCCCATTTTCCCGTACTAATAATAAAAGGTTTTTCTTATCGTTGTTTTTAATAGCCTGCTTAAATTCGTCGGAGGAATTTACTTGCTTACGATTTACTTCCAGAATTACTGCACCCCGGTTAATGCCTGCCGTCGAAGCTATTGAGCCAGGTGCTACTTCGGTAACGATAACACCTTCTCCTCGCTTGACACCATATTGCCGTGCTAAATCAGCTGTAATTGTTTGTACAGTTAAACCAAGTTTCTCGGTATATTGTGCAGGTTCCTGTGCAGCCAGCTTGTCATCGCTTAACTTGTCAATTTTGACCGTCAAGGTGCGTTGTTTGCCATCCCGCACAATGTCAAATTCAACTTCACTACCCGGTTTGGCCATAGCGATTTGATTGCGGAAATCGCCAATATCACTAACTGAGCGCCCCTGATAGTTAACAATCACATCGCCTGGCTTAAGACCCGCTCTGGCTGCAGGAGAATTTTTGCTCACCTGAGCAATTAGAATTCCTTTATCACTTTTCAAATCAAACGATTTTGCCAGCTCAGTAGTGAGTGGTTGAATCACGATGCCAAGATAACCACGCACTACCTCTCCCTGCTCGATCAATTGATTGGCAATGCGTTCTGCTAAATTGATCGGAATAGCAAAACCGATACCCATGTAACCGCCGCTACGGCTGAAAATCGCGGTGTTCATTCCAATTACTTCACCGTCCAAATTGACCAGAGGTCCTCCCGAATTACCAGGGTTGATAGCCGCATCGGTTTGAATGAAATCTTCATAATCATTAATTCCTAAAGAGGTTCTACCTTTGGCGCTAACGACGCCAACAGTCAATGTATGACTTAGACCGAAAGGATTACCGATAGCCACCACCCATTCTCCGACTTCAAGCTGAGAATAATCCCCCAATTGCACTGCGGGCAGTCCACTGGCTTCGATTTCGATAACTGCAATATCCGATTTCGGATCGGTGCCCTTGATTTTTGCTTCAAATTCACGTCCATCCAGGAACTTTACACTGATTTTTCCATTACCTTCGACAACATGATTATTGGTAAGAATATATGTCTTATTACTGGAATGCTTGTTTTGTGATGGAAAAACGAAACCAGATCCTTGTCCCATAACCGAACGCTGCTCACCCGGTGCATTGAATCGGGGTAACTCAGGAAATCGGTCTCCAAAAAAACGTTTAAACAATTCGTCGCCAAACGGCAGTTGTTCGCCATTCCCAAAAGGAAAACCAAATGGTGTTTGTTTGGCACTTTCTTTTTCAACTTGAATCAATACTACCGATGGCGAAACTTTCCGTGCAACCTCTGCGAAAGCCTTACTGGTTTGCCGCAAACTTTCAATACCGTTACCCTGTGCGAGTAAATTAAACGGCATTAACAACCCTAATACGAGCGCCATAAAAAAATTACGGTATGTAGACATGTTTCATTTCCTTCATTTAATAATATGTTAACCATTTATCAGACAAAATATGTTATCTATAGTTGTGGATCAGGGGCGTAAATTACAAGTTATCGTGATTCAATGATTAAATCTGGTAGTATTTTTTATTTCAGGATAAATAAATATGATTATTGTTATTTCTCCAGCAAAAACACTTGATTTTGAAACACCTGCTAGCACTCAGAATTATACTCAGCCTGATTTTCTTGATGATTCGGCAATCTTAATCGATCTGCTCAAAAAAAAGGAGCCTGACCAAATTGGCAGTCTAATGTCAATTAGTCCAAAGCTGGCGATTTTGAATTCAAATCGTTATTTTTCTTGGCAGCGTCCATTTACTAGGGCCAATGCGAAACAAGCGATTCTAGCTTTTAAAGGGGATGTTTATACTGGTTTGGATGCCGATACCATGACTGATGCAGAATTGTCTTTTGCTCAGAGTCACTTACGTATTCTTTCTGGATTGTATGGAGTGCTGCGTCCATTGGATCTGATTCAAGCTTATAGATTGGAAATGGGTACGCAACTCAAAAATATTCGTGGCAATAATTTGTATGAATTCTGGGGAGATAAAATTACCCATGCACTTAATCAGGATTTAAAAAGACAAAAAACTGAATTTTTAATCAATCTGGCTTCGAGTGAATATTTCCAATCTATCCAATCGGATAAACTTAGTGCGCGTATTATCACCCCAGTTTTCAAAGATCAAAAGAATGGCACTTACAAAATTGTAAGCTTTTTCGCTAAGAAGGCACGTGGCATGATGAGCCGTTATATTATTCGCAACAAACTTACAGACATTGAAACCATTAAGCAGTTTGATATGGCTGGCTACCGTTTTAGTGAGGTAGATAGTACTCAGGATATATGGATTTTCACGCGGCCGGAATCGAAGTCATCGTGATATGCTGCACAGCATAGTTGGTTTTTAATCAGAGGAAAGATGAACAACGAAAAAGCAATTGAATTGGCAAAACACTATGTTTTATTATCCAATAATCATAATTTAGCGTGCATAAGACTGCTATTTTCCACTAATGCGACTTACCACTCTGTCTACTTCGGCGAGTATCAAGGCATTGATGCCATTCACGCTATGATGACCAGTTTCTTCAGTCGCTTTCCTGATGCTCATTGGGAGGTGGCGGAGTATCGAAATATTGATAATAATGGTGTGGAATTCATGTTTAACATGACCGGCGTGGATTCTTCTTGCGGGAAACGTATTAATCGGCATGGATTAGAACGTATTTACTTTACTGCGGACGGTTTGATTCACCGCATTGCAGTGTGCAGGCCTGATACTGAAAACGTTGTTTAATTTGACAGATAACGCTATCCTGATAAATGATATTAAATTTTATTGTTAGCAAAGATCATGATGACACAAGATGAACAAAAACGTGCTGCTGCTGCTGCAGCAGCAGTCGAATACATTCCAGTAGGGTGCATTGTGGGAGTAGGTACAGGATCTACGGCCAATTATTTTATTGATGAATTAGCCAAAATCAAACAAAAAATAGAAGGTGCTGTGGCCAGTTCTGATGCCACTGCGCAACGACTCAAGGATCATGGTATCGAAGTTCACGATCTTAATAATATTGCTGATCTTCCCGTGTATGTTGATGGTGCAGATGAGATTACGGAAAATTTGCATATGATCAAAGGTGGGGGTGGTGCCTTGACGCGTGAAAAAATTGTGGCTGCAGTAGCACGAAAATTTATCTGTATAGCCGATCAGAGTAAATTGGTTAACATTCTGGGCAATTTCCCGCTTCCAATTGAAGTTATTCCGATGGCACGTAGTTATGTTGCGCGTGAAATTGTGTTGCTGGGTGGACATCCGGCCTTGCGACAGGACTTTACTACTGACAACGGAAACGTCATTCTTGATGTGCATGGTTTACAAATTATGAATCCGGTAGAGTTAGAAGCAAAGCTTAATCAAATTACCGGGATAGTTACAAATGGTCTTTTTGCAAGACGACCAGCTAATATATTGCTACTGGGCACAGGTAATGGTATACGAACAATTGCTATGTAATCATGCTATTAATGATGATCTTCATTCAGTGCGCATTTTCCGATTCAGATAATTTATTCGACTATGGCAAATAAAGAACACATTTCCAAGCAATTTGACGCTGATCTTGAAGAAGTCCGTACACGCGTATTGCAAATGGGTGGATTTGTTGAGGAACAAATCGAGTATGCAATTGAGGCCCTTACCAGTGGCAATGAAGAGTTGATTGATCAAGTTGTTACGCGCGATCATCGTGTCAATGCGATGGAAGTTTCTATCGATGAAATCTGCAATCAAATTATTGCTCGTCGGCAACCCACTGCAAGCGATCTACGTTTGATAATGATGGTAATTAAAACAATTACTGATTTGGAACGTATTGGCGACGAAGCTGCAAAGATTGCTCGAATGGCTAAGTTGATTTATGCATCAGACCGGATGCACATACCACGTTTTAATGAAATAAAACATGTTGCTAACATCGCTATAGATATGCTGCATAAAGCGCTCGATTCCTTTGCTCGACTAGATTTAAATGCAGCCGCACAAATTGTTCGGCAAGACGATCTTGTAGATGAAGAGTTTCGCTCTATCTTACGTCAATTGATTACATTCATGATGGAAGATCCAAGGAAAATTTCAACCTGTCTTGAAATTGTATTTGTTGCCAAGGCAATTGAACGTATAGGGGATCACGCTAAAAACATGTCCGAATATGTTGTTTACATGGTAAAAGGTAAAGACGTGCGCCATGTAACGGCTGATCAGATTGAACAGGAAATTCGAGAATGAGTCTTGCCATTTATGCACACCAATAGATTAAGGGTTCCAGCATTCAGCAACACTTCCGTCTGCCCCTTGAACACCGGTATTTGTAAGCGTAAGAGTACCGCATGAGTCACCTGTCATTGATCCTGTAGGTACCGCTTGAAGTGTGAATGTATTATTTGCTACGGCTTGAAGTGAAAGATTGTATTGAGCAGTACCTGTCTTTGGAGATTGTGTGATAGATAATATAGCGCCTGTATATTGGTTATTTTGAGTATAAAATCGCTCCATAAGTTGTGCATTTTCATACAATAATCCCTTTACTACTGTGCGATTGGATCTTCGCACATGATCTTGATATGACGGAAAAGCAACTGCAGCAATGATTCCAATGATAGCGACCGAGATCATCAACTCAATTAGGGTGAAACCCTTTGAGTTATATAAATAAGTGGCAATCTTCATCTCCCGATTTTCCTTTTATTTTATTGTACAAATTCTCGCCATGTAATCCTGCCCCGTAAACCAGCGGCTCCTTTAGCTGTAGTTGTCTGCACCAATGTGCCATCAGCTGTCGAGGCTATTAATCTGTCGTCCGACTGACCTCGTATTCGAGTTACACCACCCACAGAAAATCCAATTTCGATACCTGCTGATAAACCATCGTCAATCGAAAGAACCCAATTGCGATTTATATCAAATGCTACAAAAGGAAGCATTCCTCCTGTTAAGAAGTCAAGTGCATTTACAAATCCTCTGCCGCCAAAATCACAAGGGGATGCAGAGGGAACAATGCTTGTAAATACTAAAATACCGTCTTCTAAGCTTGGTACCCCCGTTAATCTTTCACCACTGAGAGGAAGATTTGCGTACCAACCTTTGATAGTGTTTGAGTATGGCACTAAATTTTGAGTTGCTGTTCTCACCGTACCATTAGTTATTACCTGTTGAACAAGCATACCAACTGTTATTGACGCTGTAGTATTATTATCCCAAATTCCGTAGATGGATTGAGTGTTAGTATCTGTGGTATCAGCGGTCTCTAAATATTTCCCTGTTCCAAATAGAATTAATTGACCACCATTAGGATGAAAGCTTATGGCAGGAGGAGCAATTATGGGTTTTAACGGACCCGAAACAAACAAAGGTAAACCTCCAATAGCGACATTCCAATTAGCGGGATCGGAAGAGCTAACATCAAACTTCCATAAATTGCCTTTGATATCCCCTGCATAGATTACATCTGCTTTCCCATTGCCGTTAGTATCAAAAGGCGTGGGCGTTGAAAGACCGTTGCCTGTACTTGCATCAGCGATTAACTTAATATAATCGGTTCCTACCGTCCAGACTCCATCTTCTCCAGATTCAATAAATAATATATAGAGTACAGCCTTGCCTGCCGAACTGTTATAGCCATTGCCAACAATCACCGCCCATTTATTATTTTCCATTTTGATAATTTGATTTACCTGACCGGTAAAAGAATTAATTTGTGGAAGATTATGGCTATAGCCCATATCTGCATCATCCGCGCTGGTGAATTCCCATAACAACAAACTTGCGGCATTTGCTGCAGAAAAAGTTGGCGCTGATTTAGATGTATCAGTTGGATTAGTAATATTTAATGCGAAATATCCTTGACCTCCACCATTTAAACTGCCCACGAGTATACTTTTCCAACTTGCGGTTGAGTTGAAGTAAACATCAGCCGCCATTGGTGAGCCATCAACGAAATATCGGTGATTAGTATTATAATCCTTATCGGATAGTCTACTCAGATTTTCATAAACAGCGTTCGGAATATAAACTAATAGTTCTTTTCCAGCATCTGCAGTTGTACATCCCGGAGTTATGCCGGTTATACATGCGTTAAATCCATGTAGCATACCGTCATTGGAACCGACATATACCATGGGCATTCGATCTTTGTAGCTGTTCTTAAAGGATTTGTAACCCGGATAATCGACATCTGAGAAACCAGCGCTTGGTCTACCAACATAAAGCGGTCCTGAATTGACGATGTCTCCCAATTTACTAATAGAACGGACACGAAAATTGTTTGCTGAAGAAGTGCTGGCACATGTAAATGTTCCGCTGGAACTTTCTCGGATTGAATCTCCACGTAAGAAGGCAACTCTTTCTGGACCACAATTATCTGAAGTACCATTAGCATTTTTATTGAGAAAAGCTTTCTGATCAGAAGTTAAATTCGCATATTCAAATGAAACTCCGTCGCTACTACCTTTAGTGATAATTACTCGAGAATTTGGCATAACATTCGTCGATGCTAATGAAACTTCTCCAGCATTCCATTCAGTAGTACCCAATATCCCCGAAGCACTAATAGGAATGGATAATAACTGTCCACTCCAATCACCACTATTAAACTTAGCTTGATAAATACGCCCATTGGTCATTAATGAATTTGAGTTGGCAGCCACAGCAGAAGCTGAACCTGTTCGTGCAACTATTGCTTTAAGTGCATTCGATAAAGCATTGGTGAAAGCAGTGGGATCAGCGGCACTAAAAAAGTCACCACGACTATTTACTGCAGCATGCCACAAGTCGTCTATTTTTGCAGCATCGCTTGTTGTTGGATCAGGCCAAGATTGCCCTGCAGATGGCAGCGTTGTCATTGTACCGGTAACGCCTAAGCCCACTGTGAAATTGACCAAATGTTGCCAGAAAGCAGGATCGTGAGGGTTGGTTGGTACTTTATTTGGCAGATCGGTACGCAAATCATTTTTCCAATACTGCATTGCAGCGTCTGCCAACGTATCACTATATGCATCTGAATAAGGAAGAGTTGGTGTATAGCTATAAGTTCCCGGAGTTGGTGGTGAAGAATGATTGGTAATACTAGAACCTGACTGGTTGTCAGAGTTGTCAAGACCCGATATAGAGCCTTCCGTCCAGTAACCATCAGTCATCAAAATATTATAATTTTGCCGACACTCATGCTGTGTCCCCCCGGTCGAACCCGGTGTTTGTCCCCACGGTCCTTTATCGTCCGTTCTCTTGAAGTATTCACCAACTGCGATCAGTGCTTGCCGTAATGGTGTTCCTGCTGCTGGGATATCATGTTCATACAAATTTGTAAAAAAATTGGTTCTATCGGTACCGGTAAATTGCCTTACACCACTTTTAACAACTGTAGTCGCTACACCGTCAACAGTAGTCGAGTCTTTATTAATAGCTGCGAAGCCGACACGCATGGTATTCCCTTGTGCTGCAAATGCTCGACCAACACCTGCACGTGCCAATAATATCCGCGAACGATAATACGTATACCAATTGGCAAAATTCTGAATTTCTTCGTTATATGTACATGTTGGTGCCGCCGTACAGTCGGACCGATCAGGCCCACCCGTATAGGTCGAAGTCGTTGATTTGATTTCGACTTGCGTATAGCTGCCGGCATTATTGATATCGCCACCGTTGTATTGGAAATAAACCGCAGGATAAAAGGTTTTTGTCTCTTCATCCAAATTACCACTTTTCTCTAGCCAATAAACCTTCTTTGAATTATTGCTTGTTAGATTGCGACACCCGGCCCCAGTATTCATGGGATTATGGTATGCACACGTTGGATCGGCATTATTCATTAGGGACCCATCAGAATTACTCCATGGAAGATATCTTAGCGTCGGATTGTAATAAATTTTGTTGACATGGCTGGAACGTAAAGAAGTTGCATATTTGCTGGTAGGATCAAAATCGACAACATAGTTATTGTAGTCAGCACCTCCATACACACCGCTAGCGCGGGGAAACATGAAACGCGCGTCTTTTCGAATCAGCTCTTCCGGCATGATTTCAAAGTGCATTGAGCCCGAATCATCAAGTGTAAACATCACATTTGGAGAAATGTTTCCTCCCAAAAATAAGGGAGTATTGGATAGGGGTGGAAGCGCATAAACATTACTTATTAAAATAGCTAATGAAAAGCCAGATATTTTTCTAAATAATGACAAGCTAGATAAAAGCAATCTTTTCATGATCTTACTTCCTCAACAGTATTTCAAATACTCACGGTCTAAAAACTTCTTGCAACCAAACCACAGTACCCTGCTTCGCTCCTTGAGCTCGAATCGTAATTCGATAGTAATATCTCAAGATATTTCCTGGCGGAGTTTTCTGTATTCCTTCGATAAGATAGGTAGGTGCAGGCACACCCGCAGGTAAAACTGGTGCTGTATAAGCTATACCGTCAACTCTAAAAACGTTGCCTTCAACATAGCTAATGGGACATGTCGGATTACAATAAGTCTCCCATGCTGGTACAGTTGGTGCATTTGCACCAGAACCGTAATAGCACATCCCATCTGTACAAGTTGTATCGAAATCACTCAAACCTTCCACTGATTTTGGAGAGTTAGTGCTAGGATCATTATCTCGAATATGTTGCTCTGCATATCGCAACCCCATTTCGGCTGCTTGCATTGCAAGCATGCGATCACGCATATTTCCGGACATTTTCTCTTCTATTGTTGCCATTTTTGCAGCTGTTATGCCTAACAATGACAGAGCCAACAAAAAAATCAAACCTGTCACAAATACAACACCATTTTGTCGATAATAAGAATTAGTGTGTAAGTGTATGCTCATGGTGTTCCATTAATGCGATTACGAAGGTTAAATGTGGCAGTAAAAGCACGCCTCAGCCTTCTATCGACAGGAACAGCAACCGTTACACCACTGCAATTCAAATAATTTCCAGCTGGAACTATATTGGATTTGTCTGAACGCACGAGAACACAAACTCGAGCAGTGATAACCTGATCCCAGTCGATTGGTAATTCAACGTATTGATCAACTGATTGATCACCGTCGGTATCTATTCCATATAGAATCTGCAGATCTTCTACATTACTGAGTAATACTTGACCTGTTGGTGGCGTTCCGGGTGCGGTTGGAGTATCTGAAATTTGACCTGCACACTGCAATTCTGCGTTGGCGGCATCGATATTAAAGTGATTCTGAATAATTCTTCCCGCAATGGTGACTCCGGTGCCTTCGCAATCATTGTCATTAAGTGCTCCCTCATATTGCACAGTAATCGTATCGGCAACACCTGAATCACCATTCGTACCGCTGATTGCCATGCCTGTAAAAGCAACTTTAAAACCGGTAAAAGGGACTTCGACATGTCCTGCTTGTTTAATATTTCGCCCAATAATCTCAAGTGCATAACGCCCACTCTCTTGTAAACGCGCATTATCTTCCTGTTCGCGAAAAACCTGTTGGCTACTCGCAAAAATAGTTCCGATAACAAGGAGTAAAACAAGCCCTATCGTCATTGCAATCATCATTTCAACCAAAGTAAATCCGAGCTGAAGTTTCAACTTATTTACTTTATTTTCTTGATTGAATTTGAAGTCGTATTCCTGAGTCATATAATATTTATTAAGGCGCAAATCTTGTAACAAAACATCTCGTATTTATTGCTGTTCCTCCAGGACAATTTGGATCAGCTTCATTATTCATTTCTTTTTCCGTCCACATCACAGTAATTGCGTAACCAGCTGCTAGATTACCGATTACAGATCCTCGACCTTCTGGTAACAAAAGCGAATTAGCTGAATTCCACTGAGCATGATCGTATGTTGCGATTTGTAGTTCACTACAAACGCTAGCCATACAATCCACACTGCTTGGAATGTTCTCGGTTAGTGCATCATATGCACCAGCGGCCACACCAGCAATGTTTGCGCGCATGCGGTCGGCGATATCTTCTGTTTGTTTACTTGCTACAGAACGATAATAGGCAACATTGTTGCTTCGCACTCCTGATACAACTAATGCTGCCATTCCTAACAAACCAAAAGACACTACAAGAATCGTGACTAAAACTTCCAGCAAACTAAAGCCACGGTATGACACCTGGTTTAATAAAGAAACTCTGCGATTCATGAGCATATTCCTGTACCGGTTTCGGAACGAAAACGACCTTGGTTGTTTAAAACAATGACCTTGGAATGGAGTGATCCACGACTATCACATAACGAGAAAGTATCAGCGAACCCCGATGAAAACCCGCTTGCAGAAAATGTGACTCTGGTTCGTGCAGCTGATCTCATCGTATTCCCACCTGACAAAGCAGCGTTAACTTGCAAAATTTGCTCACCTGCTTCGACTGCGCCGTTACCATTATCATCGGCAAAAACAAGCCAACCATTGGACCATGTTGTTCCGCCAGTACACCCTGTGCCACTTGTGCTTGGACAAATCGTTGCAAAACTACTGCGCCTGATAGCCTCACTTTTGGCTAAAGCTAATGCAGAATAAAAACTGTTACTCTGTGCTGAAAGTAAACTATCCTGAACAAATGAGCGATAACTTGGCGCTGCAACTGACAACAAAATGCTTACCACACTTAATGTGACAACTAATTCAATCAACGTGAAACCGTTCTGCTGTATTGACTCATAAGATATCCACGATTTAATCATAAAACACCGATTGAATTTTTCTTCTGCTCAAATTCATATTATTGATTTATAAATGTTCTAACCTCATGTCGGCGACAGTAATTTCACCAAACTTTAATTTCAGTACACCATCTTATTACGTGTAAATATTAATTCGGCTAGGATCCTCAACTAATTAAGTGTGAGTTAGAATTTGTTTTTACGGTAAAGTAATGCCAAACTTTATAGATAAAGTCAGATATTAAATTCATTATGAAACATGATGTTATTGTGATCGGGGCGGGGATTATTGGACTAGCAACAGCGGAACGACTTTTATTGCAAGGTGCCAAGGTTACGATACTGGAGCGCAATAAAATTGGGCAGGAATCTTCATGGGCAGGCGGCGGCATACTGTCTCCACTTTTTCCCTGGAATTATAAGAACGATGTTATACAGTTAACGAATTACAGCACAAAACTGTTTCCAGCTTGGACTTCATCTTTACACAAAACAACTGGAATAGATTCTGAGTATGAAACATGTGGTATGTTGATGTTGCCGCCCTTTGATAGAGATACTGCAATAAACTGGTGCGCAAAGCATGGTATTAATGTCAGGCAACACATCGTTTCTAACGTAAGTTGTCATATAGAAGAAACTTACATCGAAAATACTAACAAAAAAACACGCAACCAAACCTTGTTCTTGCCAGATGTTGCTCAAGTACGTAACCCTAGATTATTACAAGCATTAAAAAAGCGAATCGTGCAATTGGGTGGGGAAATCATAGAAAATTGCAGGGTTAATCAAATAAAAGCTTCGAATTGGCAAACTCAATCCATAACTTCTTCATGCGGAGAATTTATTGCTGATCATTATATTGTTTGCACTGGTGCTTGGAGCAGTAAAATATTAGGAACTCATGCTCTCAAATTGAATATTAGACCAATAAAAGGGCAAATGCTGTTATTTAAATTTGCTAAACCTCCTATTCGCAAGATTCTGGTACGAAATGATTTATATATCATTCCGCGTCAAGACGGTCATTTGCTCATCGGTAGTACACTTGAAGATGTTGGATTTAATAAGCAAGTTACAGTTTCTGCACGTAATTATTTGTTAGAGGGTGCTCAGAATATTATGCCCGAACTGGAAGGAATGACCCTCATTCAGCATTGGTCGGGATTACGCCCTGGTTCACCAGATAATATACCAACCATTGGCAGGCATCCAAATATTCGCAATCTGTACATAAACTGCGGCCACTTCCGTTATGGTGTAACTATGGCGCCTGCTAGTGCTGAAATTGTAGTGAATGAGATAATTAATGTTCCACAACCGCTTGATATTTCTCCGTATCAAACTGGGTGGAATTCTAACTAGTTGTTAATCAAGCTTTTGGTAAAGGAAATACAACCGATTCGACAACACCGCTTAACTCTTCGATTGTGACATCTTCGCCAATTTGATCGGCACCAATTTGCTTAAGCCGTGAAATTACTTGCTGCACCAATATTTCTGGGGCTGAAGCTCCGGCGGTGATACCAATCACTTTCTTTTTGTCAAACCAATTTTCTTGCAGCTGCTCGGCGCGATCAACCATATAGGCTTCCACATTGGCATTTCTAGCCACTTCGCATAATCGATTGGAATTCGAACTATTGGGAGAACCAACCACAATTACCAAATCACATTGATTAACCATTTTCTTAACAGCATCTTGACGATTCTGTGTGGCATAACAGATATCATCTTTCTTTGGGCCACTAATTTTAGGAAATCGTTGTTTCAATGCTTCGACAATACGTGCTGCGTCATCAACAGACAGTGTCGTTTGTGTCACATACGCTAAATTGCTTTCGTCCTTAACTTTTAAATTCTCGACATCCATTTCGGTTTCGACAAGATACATTCCTTTATCATCACCTTCGATTTGTCCCATGGTACCCTCTACTTCAGGATGTCCTTGATGACCTATCATAATGATTTCTTTTCCTTCTTTACGCATCTTAGCCACTTCTACATGAACTTTGGTAACCAGCGGGCATGTTGCATCAAATACTTTTAATCTACGCTCTGCCGCTTCCCGTCGTACGGCATGCGATACACCATGTGCACTAAAAATTAGAATACTGTCTTGCGGTACTTCATCGAGATTTTCTACAAAAACTGCGCCTTTCTTTTCTAGATCTTCAACTACGAAACGGTTATGCACAACTTCGTGGCGAACGTAAATCGGTGCTCCATGCATCGTGAGTGCCCGTTCAACAATTTCTATCGCACGGTCCACACCAGCACAGAAACCTCGTGGGTTTGAGAGTAATACTTTAATCATTTTATTTATTCTCCAAAAAAATTACTCCACACTATAACGTTCAGCCAATGCAACGCGTTTCTCATAAGCTTCTCGAGCAATTCGAATGTCTTCTAGAAATTGCGGCAACTCTCGCATGAGAAGTGCTTGCGGTCCATCAACCAATGCTTTGCTAGGGACAGGATGGAAATCAACCAAAACCATGTTAGCACCTGCTATAACGCCTTGCGCTGTTACATGCATGATATCCAAAATTCCATCAGGTGAGCTTGCACGCGTACCTACTGAGTGCGAAGGATCGATGCAAACCGGCATACGGGTTAATCGCTTGACAACAGGTACATGGGAAAAATCAACAAAATTTCGATGTGGATCGCCCATATTTGTCTTCATCCCGCGCAACCCAAAAACCACTTTACGATTTCCTTCAGAAGCCAGATATTCAGCAGCGTTTAAAGATTCATCTAAAGTAATGCCGAAACCTCGTTTGATCAGCACGGGAAAATTTTGCTGTCGCCCCACAATTTTTAGAAGCTCGAAATTCTGAGTATTCCTCGTTCCAATCTGTAGCATGACGCCTGTTGTGTTACCTGTTTGGTACAGTGCATTACGTATTTCATCAAGATGAGACTCATGCGTAATTTCCATAGCAATCACCTTGATGCCATATTTTCCTGCAAGATCGAATACATAAGGCAAACATGTTTTTCCATGACCTTGAAATGCATAAGGGCTGGTGCGCGGTTTATATGCCCCCATACGTGTACAAACTTGACCATGATCACGTAGTGCCTTCATCATTAGCTCAACATGCTCAATCGTATCAACCGCACATAGTCCTGCAAAGACATTCAAAGTGTCCTGACCAAAACGGACACCGTTATAATCAAAATGTGTCGGTCGATCGTCATCTTCGTGTCGCCCTAGAATTCGGTACTCTTCTGATACCCGTACAACACGATCGACGCAAGGAAGTGAATTAACGTCTTCAATTGATAGTACTTTTGTGTTTCCAATCAAGTAAATTTCTGTTAGTGTTTGTTCGGCACCGACTTCGGTATGTACTCGCGTGGAAATTCCGGGAAAATTCGCCAAATGCGCTAAAAGTTGCTTATACTCTGGGCTATCTGTTCGAGTATTGGGTACAAGGATAAGAATCATAAAATATTTTTAGAAAGATAATGCTAATTCATTGACATAAAACGAAACGGCTCACGATTCTAACCGAAAAAAACATTACTTACCACGATTCCAAAAATATTCGCATTAACTAATTTTTGTTGCACCCACAAATTTATTTTAAAACACAAAATTACATCATCGGCTATATCGCTTATTTTTGCTTCTTCTATTCCCTGAGACAATTTGTCGCATAGTCATACGTTAAAATTTACGCTAATGTAATACGGATTAATAAGCGGAACAGTTATCTTTATTCATCATGTTTAGTGACCTTAGCCAATCACCCCTAAGCAAAAATTTACAACGTTTATTTTGGCTACGTAATATTGCCATTGCTGCTCAATGCCTTACCATCGCTCTTGTTTACTGGACTATCGATATTGAAATTCCATGGATGCAACTGGTTATAGTGGTAACGATTCTGGCGTTATTAAACTTTCTGACATGGATCCGGCTGCACCGCAAATGGCCGGTCTCTCATTTAGAATTCTTTTTACAATTGCTCATCGATGTGTTTGCGCTCAGTACCTTATTGTATTTTAGCGGTGGATCGACTAATCCTTTTATTTCATTATACTTGTTGCCAATAACTATTGCTGCTGCCACGTTGCCGTGGCGTTATACATGGGTTATGGCTATCATCACGATCGCTTGTTATACGCTATTATTATTTGTCTATGTGCCTTTGCCGCATGAACACAGCAATCATCTCATTGAATTCGCATTGCACGTATCAGGCATGTGGTTGGCGTTTGTATTAAGCACCGTAATTATTGCTTGGTTTGTAGTTAAAATGAGCGCTTCGATTAGGGATCGGGATCAAGATCTTGCCAAGGCGCGTGAACAGGCCTTACGCAATGAGCAAATCATCGCTTTGGGAACACTTGCAGCAGGTGCTGCGCACGAGCTGGGAACGCCATTATCGACTATGGCTGTCGTAACAAGAGAATTGCAACAAGAATACATGCAAGATAATGAATTTCAGAATAATATCAGTATCTTGCGGGATCAGATTACTCATTGCAAGCAAACGCTCACCCAATTGCTGGCAAAAGTTGGTCAGACTAGGGCCGAGCAAGGCAGTGAATTGCCAGTCAATGAATTTCTTGATCAAATTCTTGATAAATGGAAACTCATACGTCCTTCAGTTCAGTATACCTATCATTGCACCGATAAGCAGCCCATACCTCGTATCATGGATAATCAATTACTAAGTCAATCCATCTTAAATCTTCTCAATAACGCCGCCGATGCTTCCTCAAAATGTATTGAAATTAAGAGTAATTGGGATAATCGAATGCTTCATTTTGAAATCATTGATGATGGCGAGGGCTTGTCAGCAGAAGCTATGCAACGTGCCGGGGAAGCTTTTTTCTCTAGTAAAACGCCTGGTCAGGGTTTCGGAATAGGTTTATTTCTAGCCAATGCAAATATTGAAAGATTTGGCGGTAGTGTTCGCTTGTTCAATCTTGAACAGGGCGGGGCGTGTACTCAAGTTATTTTGCCGTTGATAGGATAAGTGCATGATTGATTCTCCATCGACCGATAGCAACGAGAACCCCAGTTTATTGATCGTTGACGATGATAACGTTTTCTGCGATGTTTTGAAGAAAGCCATGACTAAACGCGGCTTCAGTGTGACATGCGCTCATGCGATAGACGATGCATTAAACCTAGCTGAAACCTCAACTCCAGAATATGCAATTGTTGATCTCAAATTATCCAGCGAATCTGGATTGGTTTTAGTGGAAAAATTAAAAAACCTAGATCCTGGTACGCGAATTGTCATGCTGACAGGCTATGCTAGCATCGCTACGGCTGTCGAAGCTATCAAACTTGGTGCTACGCATTATCTCGCAAAACCTGTTGACGCCGATGAAATAATGGCTGCTTTTGAGCGAACTACTGGCGAATCGGATATTCCCATCAGCGTCAATCCATTATCTGTAGGTAGATTGGAATGGGAATATATTCAACGAATCCTTACGGAAAATGACAATAACATATCTGTTACCGCGAGAATATTGAACATGCATCGGCGTACGCTACAACGCAAACTTGCCAAGCGGCCTCATCGCGAATAACCAATTATATTTATAACAGCTTTGCAATTATGCGAATATCCTTTCCCATCATACGGAGATCCTGAATCGCTAGTTCTTTCTTTTGTTGCAGATCGGCTAATTCCGGCAGTTTCAACATCCCTTTTGCGTCATTGCCGATCAAATGAGATGCAAAATAAAAAATTATTTCATCAATTAACCCAGATTCTACTAGAGCTCCGTTTAGGGTACACCCAGCTTCGACCAAAATCTCATTCATGCCTGACTCAGCCAGTAATGTCATCATTTCTTTTAAATCTACTTTACCTTCAGAATCGCACAAGATTATGATCCGTGCACCTAACTTTTCAAGCGCTTGTCTTTTCTCATCATTTACATGATGCGTAGTAAAAATTAGCACTTCTTCTCCGTGCAACAATAGAGCATTCAGCGGTATGTCTAAATGGCTATCGACAACAATTTTTTTTGGTTGGCGCGACGTATGTACAGAACGTACTGTTAATTGGGGATTATCAGATTTGACTGTTCCGATTCCTGTCAAGATAGCGCATGAACGTGCTCGCCATCGATGTCCGTCCCGACGTGCAGCGTCCCCCGTAATCCATTGGCTTATACCGTTATTTAGAGCAATCTTGCCATCAAGACTTGCAGCAATTTTTAACCTAACCCATGGTTTCTTGTTAACCATGCGAGAAATAAAACCTGTATTGAGTGCACGCGCCTCACCATTGAGAAGTCCTATTTGTACTGCGATGCCAGCTTGTTGCAATAATGCACAGCCACGCCCCGATACGAGAGGATTGGGATCTTCCATCGCAATAATGGCTTTGGCAATACCTGCCTCAATCAGAGCATTAGCGCAAGGTGGTGTACGTCCGTAATGACTGCAAGGCTCCAATGTTATATAGGCAATTGCGCCACGCGCTGCTTCCCCGGCTTCATTTAGCGCAACAACTTCAGCGTGTGCTTGCCCGGCTCGTTGATGCCAGCCAGAGCCGACGATCTTGCCATTGCTGACGATTACGCATCCAACGCGCGGGTTTGGTGTTGTGCTGTAAAGACCTTTCTCAGCTAAACGGAGTGCATAAGCCATATGGGCATAATCGTTGGGGGAAAACATTTAGGTAATATTTTGACTGCTAATCTGGCGGTATGAGTAAGTAATTGGATTCAATCACTGCGGTGGTTTTTGCACTTCCTTAATTGCATTTCTAAAATCATCAACATCTTGGAAGCTTTTATAAACAGATGCAAATCGGATATAAGCTACTTGATCCAGCTTATACAATTCTTGCATGACACTTTCGCCAATACTTCGCGATGAAACTTCCCGCTCTCCCATACCTAAAAGCTTTTGCACTATGCGATCAATTGCCGCATCGACATAATTTGTGGGAACGGGGCGTTTGTGGAGCGCCCGTTTGAATCCTGTCAATAGCTTATTTCGATCAAACTCAGTTCGGCTACCGTCATGCTTCACTACTTGCGGCATGCGTAGCTCAACTGTCTCATATGTCGTGAAGCGCTTATCGCAACTTGGGCATCGGCGGCGCCGGCGAATTTTGTGTCCATCCTCGCTAACACGTGAATCAATCACACTGGTATCATCGGCATTGCAAAATGGACATTTCATAGCTTTAACCAATATTAATAAGCTGAACCGATAAAACTAATGGCTACATATCAATTCAGCTTAATGAGATTCATCCATATACTGGAAATTTTGCGCATAATCGCTTTGCTTCTGTCGCTACCTGTGACAGAATCGTTGCATCTTCCGGCGCAGCTAATACGTCAGCAATTAAATTGGCCAATTGCTCAGCTTCCAATTCCTTAAATCCTCTAGTGGTGATAGCTGGTGAACCCACTCTAATACCACTGGTTACAAAAGGTTTTTGCGGATCATTGGGAATAGCGTTTTTATTAACCGTAATATGCGCGCGTTCGAGCGATTCTTCTGCCTGCTTACCGGTTAGGTTCATTGCACGTAAGTCGACCAAAAACATATGACAGTCTGTTTGCCCTGATACAATCCGTAGACCCCGATTAATAAGGACTTTTGCCATGACCCGGGCATTCTCGATCACTTGTTCTTGATAATCTTTAAATTCTTTACTGGCCGCCTCTTTAAACGCCACAGCCTTCGCTGCAATCACATGCATTAAGGGGCCACCTTGAGTTTGCGGGAAAATAGCAGAATTTAATGCCTTTTCGTGCTCGGGTTTTGCCATGATAATGCCGCCGCGAGGACCTCGAAGCGTTTTATGTGTCGTGCTTGTAACAAAATCGGCAATTCCGACTGGGTTTGGATAAAAACCGGCAGCTACCAAGCCGGCATAGTGCGCCATGTCGACAAACAAATATGCGCCAACCGCATCGGCAATCTTGCGAAAGCGCTTCCAATCAATGATTCGTGCATAGGACGAAGCACCCGCAACAATCATTTTAGGCTTGTGCTCATGGGCTAATCGCTCCACCTCGTCATAATCGAGTATTTCTGTTTCAGGATGCAAACCATAAGAAATTGAATTAAAAATTTTGCCACTCATATTTACGCTTGAACCATGCGTTAAATGACCGCCATGAGCCAGAGACATGCCTAGTAAGGTATCGCCTGGCTTCAATGCGGAGAGATATACTGCAGCATTAGCTTGTGATCCCGAATGTGGTTGTACATTGACGTATTCTGCGTCGAATAATTTTTTTAATCGGTCAATCGCTAATTGCTCCACTTGATCGGCATACATACAGCCACCGTAATAGCGTTTCGTCGGATAACCTTCGGCGTATTTGTTTGTTAGAACAGAGCCTTGTGCTTGCATTACAGCAGGACTTGCGTAGTTCTCCGATGCAATTAGCTCTATGTATTCTTCCTGGCGTTTTTCCTCGCCTTTAATCGCTTGCCATAGCTCTGGGTCGATATTTTCTATAGTGTGTTTCTGCGAAAACATGGTGATACTATTCCTTTGAAATTTTTGAAATTAACAAAATACGTATATTACCATCGCCAATTTAAACACAGGTAGTTGATCACCCGACAAATATGAAAAAAAGATGAAGTCTGGTATTTTTCCGGATCTGTTGATAATTTTAGATAACTATTTAATAAGACTGAGTACTCTCCAAATAAGGGAGGTCCCATGCCATCAACAAATCGAGCTTGTTATGCTTCAATGTATGCACAGTTTGCTCTGGCTGCAGCTGAAGAAGATTTTGCTACAAGAGGCTGTTTATAACAAGCGCAATTATGGCTACCTATCAGGAATTAGAACAGACTTTAAATCAACAAATTTATAAATTTTGCTGTGAAAGATTGGTTTTATTGTTGAATACCAGTCTATAATGAAAAATACACTTTTCTGTCATTAATAATTATGATTAATATCGATAAGTTTATTATTGGATTCGATAGTGGTTTGCGCACTTTGCTTGCACCCGCTCAAACTGTGAGATCGGTGCCAGGTAAGGGATTGCCGGAGGCTGAGCTAACTGATGGAGAAAAGCGATTGTCTTGTGCATTGATGCGTGTAAACCATGTGGGTGAAGTTTGTGCACAGGCCTTGTACCAAGGGCAATGGATAACCGCTCGTAATCGAACAGTACAGCAAGCTCTTATGCAAGCCGCGCGTGAGGAAACAGAGCATTTGGCCTGGACGGAGCGTCGTATTGCGGAACTTGGGGGGCGTAAAAGCTTACTCAATCCATTCTGGTATGGTGGCTCTTTTGCTATTGGGGTTGTGGCAGGTTTACTGGGCGATAAATGGAATTTAGGTTTTCTGGCTGAAACAGAGCATCAAGTAGAGGCCCATTTGGCTGGTCATCTTCAACAGTTGCCAAGTAAGGATGAGAAAAGCCGAGCTATTGTTGAACAAATGAAAAGTGACGAGGTTACGCATGCAACTATGGCGCTATCCTATGGTGGTGCAGAGTTACCCTTGCCTATAAAGTTTGCAATGAAGATCGGGTCAAAAATTATGACCCAAACAGCTTACTGGGTATGATTTATTGCGGGTTGAGTTTCTAGGTTTTGTAGGCTATGTATGAGGAATTAGATCAATAATGCTCTCTATGAGTACATAGAATATGGCGATGGAAAATATTAACTTGACCCATCATTTTCTCATTGCTATGCCATCATTGGTAGATTCTGTTTTCTCAAAAACATTGACGTACATATGCGAACACAACGATCAAGGTGCTATCGGTATTGTCATAAATCGTCCAACTGATTTGACTTTGGTCGGTCTATTAAAACAATTGGGTATTCAACAAACTGATTCTTTGATCGAAACAACCCCTGTGCTTTTTGGCGGTCCAGTACAAATGGATTGTGGATTCGTATTGCATCATCCTGTTGGCAAGTGGCAATCAACATTGGCTGTAAACCAAGAAGTGGGGTTAACAACATCATTAGATATTTTAAAAGCTATCGCAAATGCGGATGGACCGGAGCAAGTTCTGATTGCTCTTGGTTATGCTGGGTGGGCTGCAGGGCAAATTGAGCACGAATTAGCTCAGAACGCATGGTTAACAGTGCCTGCCTCCTCAGATGTGATTTTCAATTTGCCTTCGGATGAGAGGTTTTCTGCAGCAATGCAATTGCTTGGCATTAGCGATGCTGCGAATTTATCCAACGAAATTGGACATGCTTAGCTACGTTTATCAATGACGGATAATTTATTTGATGTATGCTCAGACGATCAATTACAGGATCAATTTCCTGAAGGAACCGTATTAGCCTTTGATTTCGGTAAAAAGCGCATTGGTGTGGCGATGGGTAATACCATGTTAAGGAACGCGCGCCCACTTGTAACGATTGATAACGAAGTGACCGCGCGTTGTTTTATGGCAATATCCGAATTAATTGCGACGTGGCAGCCGGTTTTGTTTGTTGTGGGATTGCCATTGCATAGTGATGGAACGGCACATGAGTTGACAAGATTGAGTCAGCGTTTCGCCCGACGTTTGACGGGACGATTTAACATCGGGGTTATTCTTAAAGATGAGCGATATACCAGCGAAACTGCAAGTGCGATGCTACGCGAATCGGGGATTACTGGAAGGAAACAAAAAGTTTTCTTGGATCAGATAGCTGCGCAACAAATTCTGCAATCTTTTTTTGATGAGCAATATGCAATTACCAGACGCTGAGGTTTTATATAAGGATCTCGAAGAAAAAATACGGGTTGACTGTGATAAGGATACTGCACTCATCGGTATTCATACCGGTGGCGCATGGCTTGCGGAACGCTTGCATCATGCGTTAGGAATTACGCAACCGCTGGGTACGCTGGATGTATCGTTTTATCGTGATGATTTCGATAAAGTCGGCTTGCATTCAGAGGTTAAACGTTCGACTATACCGTTTGAAGTGGAAGGAGCGCACATTATTCTGGTGGATGATGTGCTCAATACCGGTCGCACAGTTCGTGCGGCAATCAATGAAATGTTCGATTATGGCCGTCCTGCAAGGATTAGTTTGGCTACATTGGTTGATCGAGGTGGCAGAGAATTACCTATCGCTGCGAAATATACGGCGATAGAGCTTACTTTGCCAGCGGATAAAATGTTGGTTCTGAAACGTGAGAAAAGCGGCAAGCTAAGTTTGGTCTTGCATGATAAGAATCTGCCGGAATGATTAATAAGAATCCACAGCTTGACGAAAATGGCATTTTGCAGCATTTGCTGACGACTGAAGGGTTGCCCGCATCCTTACTGTTACGCATACTCGATACCGCCGAATCATTCGTTGGTGTCACAGAACGCGATGTTAAGAAAATTCCATTGTTACGCGGGAAGTCAATTTTTAATCTTTTTTTCGAACCGAGCACACGAACTCGAACAACTTTTGAAATTGCCGCTAAGCGATTGTCGGCGGATGTCATCAATCTTAATATCGCAGTCTCTGCACAATCCAAAGGTGAGAGATTACTGGATACGGTCAATAATCTTTCTGCGATGAATGCCGATATGTTTGTTGTAAGACATTCGCAAAGTGGTGCGGCACATCTCATAGCGAATCATGTTCGTTCGGATATTCACGTGATAAATGCTGGGGATGGCAGTCATGCTCACCCGACTCAAGCTTTGCTGGATATGTTTACGATTCGGCATTACAAAAAAGATTTTCGTAACTTAAGCGTTGCAATTATTGGAGACATTTTACATTCCAGAGTCGCGCGTTCTCAAATACATGCATTGACTACTCTCGGCGTACCTGAGGTACGGGTTATTGCACCCAAAACCTTATTGCCAAAAATGGTGGAGCGCTTGGGGGTGCATGTATACCACGATATGGCAAAAGGATTGAGAAATATTGATGTGCTGATGATGTTGCGTTTGCAAAATGAACGCATGCAGGGTGCAAATTTGCCTAGCCCAGAAGAATATTTCAAATATTATGGACTTACTCCTGAGAAATTGTCCCTGGCGCGGCGCAATGCGATTGTCATGCATCCGGGGCCTATGAATCGTGGCGTGGAAATTGATTCCTCTGTTGCCGATGGCAAGCAGTCGGTGATTTTGCCCCAAGTGACTTTTGGGATAGCTGTACGTATGGCTGTGATGTCTATTCTTGCTGGCAACTGAACGAAGGGTTTCAGTATGAAGATTCACATTAAAAATGGGCGGCTGATTGATGCAAAGCACGGAATAGATACGATACAGGATATATTCATTGCAAAAGGTAAAATTGTTTCAATCGGTACTGCTCCTGACGATTTTCAAGCTAGCCGGGTCATCGATGCGGATTCACTGATTGTTTGTGCGGGACTGGTTGATTTATCTGTACGCTTGCGTGAACCGGGATTTGAGTATAAGGCCACACTTGAATCAGAAATGGACGCCGTTGTTGCTGGGGGCGTAACGAGTATTGCGTGCCCTCCCGACACGGATCCTCCACTTGACGAACCAGGTCTGGTTGAAATGCTGAAATATCGCGCCAAAAACCTTAATCTGGCTCATGTTTACCCAATTGGTGCGCTTACCCAAGGATTGAAAGGGGAACGTTTGACAGAAATGGCGGAATTGAATGATGCAGGGTGTGTTGTATTTGGTCAGCCCGATGGTTTGCTGACTGATTTGCGAGTGTTAATGCAAGCGATGCGATATGCATCTACATTTGGTTTCAGTGTATGGTTACGACCTCAGGAAATCAGCCTGACCAGTGACGGCGTAGCGCATGACGGAGAGGTGGCTACCCGTCTGGGTTTGCCGGTAGTGCCCGTATGCGCGGAAACAGTGGCTTTATCGAATATCATTTTATTGGCTAAAGAAACGGGTGTTAGAGTTCATCTGTGCCGGATCTCAAGTGCAGAGGGAGTAGCGATGATTCGCGCTGCCAAGCAGCAGGGGGTAGCGATTACATGTGACGTATCGATTAATCACTTGCATTTATCTGATATGGATATCGGTTTTTTTGATTCCAATTGCCATCTTATGCCGCCCTTACGTGGTTCCAGTGATCGCGATGCGTTACGTAATAGCTTCCTGGATGGAACGATCGACGCGATTTGTTCAGATCATACGCCAGTAGACGAGGATGCAAAGTTATTGCCTTTCGGTCAATCTGAGGTTGGCGCGACCGGAGTCGAGTTACTGTTGCCATTAACATTAAAATGGGGAATGGAAATGCGATTACCCTTATTGAAAGTTTTAGCAAAGGTTACATCAAATCCGGCAGAGATACTTGGGATCGATGCAGGTCATTTATCGGTGGGTAGTGTGGCGGATATTTGTATTTTTGATCCAGATTGTTACTGGAAAGTGACGCCGTCAACCATTCTCAGTCAAGGCAAAAATACCCCGTTTTTAGGAATGGAACTGCCGGGTAAGGTTAAATATACACTCGTGAATGGCCATGTTATTTATGAGTATTGAGTTTTTCTGTGTATTTTCATAAATTAAATTAAGATGTTAAACTGTTTTTACTAATCATAGAGTGCAACATGTTAAACCCTTTACTTGATTTTTCTGGCTTACCTCATTTTTCGGAAATTAAGAATGAACATATTAAACCCGCGATTGAGGCATTGTTGAAAGAAAATCGTGCGGTTATTGAGAATGTGCGTGCTGATGATCGTATACCTACTTGGGAAACCTTTGTTCAGCCTATGGTTGATGCGAACGAGCGCTTGTCTCGAGCATGGGGGCAGGTGTCACATTTGAATGCAGTCATGAATAACCCCGAATTGAGAAAAATTTATAATGAAAATCTACCGGCGATTACGCAGTTCTATGCAGAATTATCGCAAGATTTGGTGTTGTATGAGAAATTCAAGCAATTGAAGGCTAGCAAAGAATTCGATCATCTGAATTTGTCACGCAAAAAAATTCTTGAAAATGAGTTACGAGATTTTCGCTTGGGTGGAGCAGAATTATCACCTGACAAGAAACAACGATTCTTGCAAATCCAGGAAGAGTTATCGAAGTTGTCTTCAAAGTTTAACGATAATTTGCTGGATGCGACGAATGCATTTTCTTTACTCATTGAAGATGAAGAGAGCGTGGCAGGTATTCCATCCGATGTGCTGCAAGCAGCTAGGAAATTGACTGAAGCGGATTCCAAGAAAGGCTGGAAATTTACTTTGCATATGCCATCATATCTTCCTGTGATGCAATATGCCGATAATCGTGATCTTCGTGAGAAGATGTATCGTGCCTATGCCACCCGAGCCAGTGAATTCGAGGGTCAAGCCGGGTCAGATAAGGATAACATGCCATTGATCAACAGGATATTGGAATTGCGTCTGGAACAAGCGCAGATCTTGGGTTATGAGAATTATGCCGAAGTTTCTCTGGTTACGAAAATGGCAACCTCTCCCCAGCAAATTCTTGATTTCTTAACAAAATTAGCACGCAGAGCCAGATCCTACGCAGAGCAGGATCTGCATGCACTGCAGCAGTTTGCGTTAGAGAAATTGGGGTTAATAAAAATCGAAGCATGGGATTTGGCGTATGTCAGCGAAAAATTGCGTCAGGAACGTTATGCCTTCTCCGATCAAGAGGTTAAACAGTATTTTCCCGAAGACAAGGTGCTGGATGGAATGTTTAGATTGGTGCAAAAGCTATATGGAATTCGTATCACCGCGGCTGCTCCCACTCGTAATATTCAATGTTGGCACTCCGACGTAAAATTTTTTGATATCCACGATGCGACAGGTCAATTAATTGGTCAATTTTACCTGGACCTCTATGCGCGTTCTAACAAGCGAGGTGGTGCTTGGATGGATGATGCGATTACAAGGCGGCGGATCGATATCAAAGACGCTGCAAGTCGTATACAGATACCGGTTGCTTATCTCACTTGTAATTTCTCAGCTCCAGTCAATATCGACCATCAGGTGCGTCCAGCATTGTTTACTCATGACGAGGTAATCGTTTTGTTTCATGAATTCGGGCATGGGCTTCATCATTTATTGACACAAATCGAAGATCTGGGAGTATCCGGTATCAATGGGGTCGAGTGGGATGCGGTAGAACTCCCCAGTCAATTTATGGAGAATTTCTGCTGGGAATGGGAGGTGTTAGCAAGTATGACGCAGCATATCGATTCGAAAGAACCTTTACCCAGAGCTTTATTTGATAAGATGCTGAAGGCTAAGAATTTCCAAAGTGGTTTACAGATGCTTCGGCAGATTGAGTTTGCATTATTCGATATGCATGTGCATTTTGATTTTAAACCGAATGGCGATAAGACTGTACTACAACTTCTTGATGATATTCGAAGTGATATTGCTGTAATTGTTCCACCTGAATTTAATCGCTTCCCAAATAGTTTTGCGCATATTTTTGCTGGGGGTTATGCCGCTGGATACTATAGTTATAAGTGGGCGGAGGTGCTTTCGGCTGATGCCTACAGTTTGTTTGAAGAAACAGTTTCCAGTGGAGTGATTAACGAAGCCACCGGGAGGCATTTCCTCGAAGAAATCCTGGCTGTGGGAGGTAGTCGGACAGCGCTGGAATCATTTGTTGCATTTCGCGGTCGGGAGCCCGAATTGGATGCACTGTTGCGTCATAATGGAATGGAAATGGCTTGAATGCAATCGTTACAGTAGCATGCAACAGTAGATTTCTGACTTCCTGAGAATTAATAAATAGGTTAATAGGCTGTTAAAACGATCCTTGTAACTGCTACGGCGTTATGAAAAGCGTAGAGTGCTTACTTAAAAATATACTGTCCTTTGCACCTGTTTTTGGCTTATATTGGTCGCTTGGAATGTATTTTTCAACGAACTGTAAAGTGTAATTATATTTGGACGAAATAACATTTTAATTTTATGTGTAAGATCTATTGAACCTATATTATAAATATGGCAAGATCCATCGAATTTTTAATGAGTTAAATAAAAAAATGAACAATACTATCCGCTCAAAATTGATTGCTTTTCTGATAAGTGGTTTATTATTAACTGGTTGTGCTTCGACCCGCACGAGTGTTCAAACGGAAAATGGTCCATACGATCCGCTCGAATCAATGAACCGTGCTGTTTTTAGCTTTAATGAAATGGTCGATAATCATGTGATGGAACCAGTCGCCAGAGGTTATAAGAAGGTAATGCCCGATCCCCTTGAGTTAGTGGTAGGTAATTTCTTTTCAAACCTTAATGATGTGGTGGTGCTTACCAATTCTGTCTTGCAATTGAATTATGAGAGCGCGCTTGCTAGCGGTGCAAGGATAGTTGTTAACACAACGTTTGGAGTATTTGGCTTAATTGACATTGCTAGCGATATCAGCGCTGCAAGCGATGTAAATCTAAATAAACGCAACGAAGATTTTGGCCAAACTCTGGGGCGATATGGTGTCGGAAACGGTCCTTTTATCGTATTGCCTTTCTTGGGGCCGAGCACATTACGCGATACATTCGGAATTGCTGTTGATAGTTTCTTTATAGATCCCGTTACACAAGGCGTAACAGGAGTATTTATGAAGAATGTTGATTATCTTAACTCAGTGGCTTTACGACTACCTGTCGCTACTGCAAGAACAATTAATACCCGCGCTCAGTTGCTTGAAGTGGTGGAAACAATCGATGAGGCAGCGCTGGATAAATATGAATTCATGCGTGATGCTTATTTGCAAAGACGTATCAGCTTAGTAAATAACGATGATACTGTAGAAACCAAATAGCATGAAAGATTAAAACATGCATTAGTTTTCAGAAGCTGTGTAATTTAGTGTCAAGATAAATTGTTTCGCGAATTTATGCGGTGCATGTCATTGTTTGTTTGTCTACGTAGTTGTTTTTCCCGGCATTTTACTGCTAGCCTGATAAGCCATAGATAAATGGCTTATCTAAGTCAATGTATCAGTTCGCTGATTCCAGTTGCAATAAAATAAGATACACCTACGGTACTCAGACTTGGTGATTATTTAAGCGGATTTATGTTGGTAAACCGTTTTCCTAAGCTGTGTTACCTGTTATGCAAGATAAATTGAGTGAAGTTTTGAAATAACGGAGATCTTTAATGACTAATCAAGTGGTTATTGTGGGAAGCGGGTTGGCTGGCTATGCCGTGGCTCGTGAGCTACGGAAGCTTAATACAGAAATTCCAATGACTATACTGTCAGCAGATCACGGTGGTTTTTATTCTAAGCCGATGTTATCGAATGCCTTATCGTTAGGTAAAACGCCTGCATCGATCATTAATAGCGATGCCACGCAAATGTCGTTGCAACTGAAGATTGCTATTCGACCTAATTGTCGTGTTGTGGCAATTGATCAACCGCGGAATGTATTAACGTTGGCAAGCGGAGAAGAAGTTTTTTACGAACAATTGGTCCTGGCATTAGGTGCTGATCAAATCCGCCTTCCCTTGCAGGGAAGCGGTGTGGCGGGAATATTAACTATTAATGATGTCGATGATTATCAGAGCTTTCGTGATGCTTTAGAGGGTAAAAAACGAGTGTGCATCATTGGAGCTGGTTTAATTGGTTGTGAGTTTGCGAATGATTTGGCGTCTGCGGGTTATCAAGTCGATGTGATCGATATCAGCGCACAGCCTTTAGGGAGACTTTTGCCGACGGTTGCAGGTTCTTATATTAAGCATAAACTTGAAGAGGCCGGTGTAACTTTCCATTTGAATACAACAGTTCAAGCTGTTGAGCAGGTAGAGAAGCAATTTTGTTTGACACTCACCAATGGCGAATTGGTTGAGTCTGATTTGGTGCTGTCTTCCGTGGGTTTGCGCCCTAGAACTCAGCTTGCGGAAGCTGCCGGTATTCAAATTAATCGCGGTATTGTAGTCGATCGTTTTTTACAAACACGATTCTCGAATATCTTCGCTTTGGGTGATTGTGCAGAAGTTGCAGGCCATGTACTTCCCTTCGTAATGCCAATTATGCACGCTGGCAGAGCTTTAGCTGCAACGCTTGCGGGTAGGCCTACGCAGGTGCACTATCCAGCTATGCCGGTAATAATCAAGATACCTGCATGTCCAACGGTGGTATCTCCACCTGATTTTAATGTAAAGGGTGAGTGGCATGTCGAGGCTGACGAGAATGGAGTAAAAGCGCTTTATCGGAACAATGCAAATAATTTACTTGGTTTTGCGCTATTAGGCGCGGCGACAAAAGAAAAAAATAATCTTACACCTCAATTGCCAGATATATTAAATTAAAGGTGTTATTGTATTATTTCACGCCGAGCGCAGATACTGATGCCAACTAATTGAAATAATGAAATTTTTATTCGATCTCTTTCCTGTTATCCTGTTTTTCGTAGCTTTTAAGGCTTACGATATTTTTATTGCAACCGCAGTCGCTATTGCCGCAGTGATTCTACAAATTTCCTGGCTTTGGGTCCGGTATCGCCAAGTAGAGAAGATGATGTGGCTAAATTTATTCATTATTATTGTATTTGGCGGCGCTACTTTAGCATTCCAAGATGAAACATTTATCAAATGGAAACCTACTGTCTTGTATTGGTTAATCGCAGCCATTTTGTTGATATCTAATTTAATTTTTAGAAAAAATTTGATTCAAGTAATGCTCGAGAAGCAGATGACTGTGCCTGGAATAATTTGGAATAAACTGAATATGAGCTGGGTAGTTTTTTTTCTGTCAATGGGTTGCATCAATCTTTTTGTTGCATTTAATTTCACAATAGATACTTGGGTTACTTTTAAACTATTTGGAGCTACCGGATTGATGCTTGCTTTTATAGTCGTACAAGTATTAATGTTAGGAAAACATTTAAAGGATGAAGCTCAAGTTCTTGTTATCAATGAGCGAGATGATTTTACCGACAAGAGGACGAATAAAGATTAATGATGTTATATGTTATTAATGGCGAAGATGTTCCAGGTAGCCTGGAGAAAAGAATGACTGTTCGTTTTGAACATTTAAAAAGAATTCAAAAACTACAAGAAGAAGGGCGTTTAATTTTAGCTGGACCGTATCCGGCAATAGACAGTCAAGATCCCGGAACAGCCGGTTTTTCAGGTAGCCTGATCATTGCCGAATTCGATTCCTTGCAAGCTGCACAATCTTGGGCCGATGCAGATCCTTATGTAATTTCGGGTGTTTATAATAAGGTGACGGTTAAGCCTTTTAAGAAAGTATTACCAGCATAACTATCAGACACATAAGGTTGATTCGAAGAAAATTATGCTATGACAAAGATACACGTTAGCCAAGTTAAGGCGTATACTTTCTGCTAGCAAAAAATATTTAGCAAAAACAAAATTTATCCAAATCAGAAAAGGAAATTCCATGCGTTTGACGAAATTTTCACAAGTAATGATAGTAAGTTTTTTGAGTTTGGTTGTTTTACCAGCGCAAGCTCAGTCATCCGGTGCAGTAGCTAAAGTGAACGGGGTAGTTATTCCGCAATCGCGACTGGATCTGATGGTAAAGGCCGGTGTTGCTCAGGGGCAGCAAGATGGGCCGGAAATGAGGAAGGCGTTGCGTGAGAATTTAATTGCAGAAGAAATTCTTGCACAGGAAGCAATTAAAAAGAAATTAGATAAGGATCCGGAAGTCGTTACACAGCTGGATTTAGCCCGCCAAGCGGTTTTGGTTAGGGCTTTTCAGGCGGATTACATAAAAAATAATGAAGTCAGCGATGAAACCTTGCGTAAAGAATATGAAATGCTTAAAGTTCAAATGGGTGACAAAGAATATAAAGCGCGACACATTTTAGTCGATAGTGAAAGTGCGGCGCGAGACATTATCGCTAGTCTTAAAAAGGGTGGTAATTTCGCTAAAATTGCAGCAGAAAAGTCTATAGATGATGGTAGCAAAGAAAATGGCGGAGAGCTTAATTGGAGTCCTCCGGCAGCCTATGTCAGACCATTTTCTGAGGCGCTGGTGAAACTATCTAAAGGTGGTTTGACTGATCAGCCTGTACAAACTTCTTTTGGGTGGCATGTTATCCAATTGATGGATACGCGGCCAATGGAAGTGCCGCCATTTGAAGAGGTTAAGCAGAATATACAACAGCGTGTATTACAACGTGAGTTTGCTACCGTTGTGCAGGATCTGCGCAGTAAAGCTAAAGTCGAGTAGAATTAAGTAATCGAACAAAAAAAGAAGTCACGAGTAGATAAAGTTTTTTTTAAGATTTAGCATGCAATTTTTTCTACTCGTGGTGCGAGTGCGCAAAGAAGCTCGTAACTTGTTGTCTCAGCGTGCTGCGCAACTTCATCAACCGGCACCTCTTTCCCCCACAATATAACCGGGCTATTGAGTTCGGCATTTTTGACATTTGTGAGATCAATAGCCAACATATCCATAGATACTCGGCCTAATAGTCGGCTACGCTGATTATTTACCAAGACCGGTGTATTAGTCGATGCATGGCGAGGATATCCATCGGCATAACCGCAAGCAACAATGCCGATTCGCATCGCGCGTTCAGCTTGAAATAAGCCATGGTAACCTACTCTGTCGCCACATTTTATTTGATGTATTGCAATGATTCTACTCGATAATGTCATAACAGGCTGCAGCTTGAGACTTGATGCCTGTTGATCAGCAAAAGGAGATGCTCCGTAAAGCATAATTCCAGGACGCACCCAGTCTGCATGTGTTTGGGGATAACGAATAATTGCCGCTGAATTTGCAAGTGAGCGAGGGTAATTGTACCCTTTCGTGGCAAGCTCAAAACACTGCAATTGCTGCGCCACGTTTTCTTGCTGAGAAGATTGATCGGCACACGCAAAATGTGTCATGAGTGTAATGCTGTTTGCACATCTGTTTTCTCTTAACTTGCTAATAATTCTAGGGAATTGTCCTGGCTGAAACCCTAGACGGTTCATGCCGGTATTAATTTTTATAAATAAATCCAACTTGTAGTGAATAGAACTTTGCAGCATTGCAAGTTGTTCATTATGATGAATGACAGCACTTAATTGATATTGTTCGAATAGCGCTAATTCCTGAATAGAAAAGAAGCCCTCCAGCAGCAAAATGGGCTGCTTAAAGCCAGCGTCTCGAAGTGCAATTGCAGCATCCAATTCAAGTAACGCGAATCCATCAGCAGCCTTTAATGCATTAGCACTCGATAGAATTCCATGTCCGTAGGCATCGGCCTTGATAACTGCCATAATTCGCGAGTGGGGGACATATTGACGTACTACGGATAAGTTATGTTCTAAAGCCGATAGATCAATAAAAGCATTGGTAGGGCGCGGCATCAATTGTGTCCAAGAGCTGAAGTGAAAAAAGTTTTTTAGTTTTTATAATATTCTAAATTAAGTGCAAGTTGTAACCTAACTTTCATGCATTGTTGCACTGATATTATGCTAATCTCGCGCTAAAAAATAATGTGATTGTGAGAAATGCGTACGCCTATGTCAGCCATTCTCTATAAAACAAAAAATAAAATGTACTGGGAAAAATTAATTTTGTAAGGAAATAGCTTGGAACGCGGTTTTTATACGATTATGGCAGCGCAGTTCTTCTCTTCTTTAGCTGATAATGCGCTACTGGTTGTGGCGATTGCTTTGCTAATTGATTTGCATGCTCCTGCCTACTTAACCCCCATGCTTAAATTTGTTTTTGTATTGTTTTACGTGATTCTTGCGCCATTTGTTGGCGCATTTGCTGACTCGATGCCTAAGGGGCGTGTAATGTTTTTTAGCAATAGCATTAAGATCATAGGATGTGGCTTATTGTTTATTGCTATGCATCAGTATTTTGCTTTGACGGCTTATGCCGTTGTCGGTCTGGGTGCAGCAGCCTATTCGCCTGCTAAATATGGCATATTAACTGAATTATTGCCGCCCGAGAAGTTGGTGATTGCTAATGGTTGGATTGAAGGATTAACGGTTGCATCCATAGTGCTGGGAACTGTATTGGGTGGAGTTCTGATTACACCAGCGGTTGCGGATGTATTATTGAGATTTGATTTTCCTTATATCAATACTGGTATCGATAGTGCGCTGGAAAGTGGCATTGTGTTGATAGCTGCCGTCTACGCAATTGCTGCGCTATTCAATTTGTATATTCCCAATACCGGTGTTGATCACCGTATTCCTAAGAAAAATGTTTTTTTCCTTATTCACGAATTTAGTCATTGCGTAAAGCTGTTATGGACAGACAAGCTTGGACAAATTTCTCTTGCAGTGACCACATTGTTTTGGGGGGCAGGTGCAACGTTGCAGTTCATTGTTTTGAAATGGGCTGAAGTATCACTGAATTATCCGCTCAATCAAGCTGCTCAGCTTCAAGGCGTTGTTGCTTTGGGCATTGCAGCGGGGGCTATCCTGGCAGCGAGATGGGTTTCACTGAGGCAGTCCGTGAAGGTAATTCCATTGGGCATCGCTATGGGTATTGTGGTAATGATCATGATATTGGTAAAGGATTTGTGGATTGCCATTATTTTATTGATGCTAATCGGGGGATTGGCAGGATTTTTTGTTGTACCGATGAATGCTTTGCTACAGCACCGCGGTCATATTCTGATGGGAGCTGGACATTCTATTGCAGTACAAAATTTCAATGAAAATTTAAGCATTTTGGTAATGCTATCGCTTTATGCTTTGCTGATATTGCTGGAAGTGCATATTTACGCTGTTATTGTGCTTTTCGGAATGTTTGTATCGGTTATGATGACACTCATCCGGAAATGGCATCTTCTGAATCAAAGTAAAGAAGATTCATTGCATCTCATTGGCGCAAAAAAAGTACATTGACTCCGGCGTGGCAATAAAAATTTGATAATTTTTTATTGCAGCGATTGCATCGTGGATAGGGCAAAACATAAATCTTTCCAAGCTTTTGCTTTTTCTGGAAGCGCGCGTAATAAATACGCTGGATGATACGTGACAATTAGCGGTATGTCCGAAAAGTGATGCAACTTTCCCCGTAAGCTGGAGATACTGTCCTCGCATCCCAGAAGATTTTGTGCGGCTACTTTTCCCAAAGCGATAATAAGCTTAGGTTGTAATAATTCAATTTGCCGTGTTAAATAAGGATCGCATTGGCGGGCCTCAAAAGAAGTTGGATTTCTGTTGTTAGGGGGGCGGCATTTAACAACATTAGTAATATAGACGCGATGATCACGCTTTAGCTTGATGGCTGCAAGCATTTGATCAAGAAGCTTGCCAGCTTGACCTACAAATGGTTCGCCCATTGCATCTTCTCTGGCACCCGGTCCTTCGCCGATAAAGAGCCAATCCGCGTTTTTGTCGCCAACACCAAATACTGTCTGTGTACGTGTTTGACTTAGAGGACAGGCAGTGCAGTGAGATACCGTTTGTCTAAGCTGATCCCAACTCATTTGAAGGATTTCCCGGCATCGCTTCGAGTCATGTGGTGCATTTGATGGCAGTATCGGATTATGCGCTTCAATCGTTGTTGACTGGAGAATGTTATTATGTTCAAAAGTTCCGGATCTTAAGCGCCAGATGGGCGACAGTCCTAATTCATTGAGTATTTGCTTGCGTCGTTTACTCATAACATTAGTTGCATCACAAGTGCGTCTTCGCGTCCACACATAGCGGGATAATAACCTTTGCGTGTCGCGATATGTTGAAAACCCATTTTGTTGTAGAGCTGTACAGCACCGAAATTTGATTCCCGTACATCCAGTAACACTGATTTTGCCTCTGCATTTTTTGCATAATCAATAAGATGTTGCAGTAATTTCTTTCCCCATCCCTCTCCCTGCCGGCTCGCGGAAATACCTAGGGTCAAGACATGCGCTTCTTCTGGACTCATCATCATGATACCGTAACCGATAAGTATGTTTGTTTGCTGCAGAACTTTGCAGACATAGCCCGCCTTGAGAGAGTCAGCAAAATTTCCTAATGACCACGGGAATAAAAAGATTTCCCGTTCAATACGAATGACATGATCGAGATCTGATGATTGCATGGGCCTTATTTCAACTATGGTTTGTAATGTGGTATTCATCGCTCCTTTTCCTTCAGGGCTACTTTATTTCGTATATAGATTGGCGATGCTTGAGTTGCATCGGTGGTTTGGCCATTAGAGAACTTCAATAGAGCAAGTTGTGCGATTTCTTTGGCTCGAGGACGAAAACCGTAATAAATTTTTTGCAGATTGTTTTTATAGCGTGTTGATAATATTTCATGATATAAATCAAAGCCGCTGCCGCATCCTTGCCACGTCTCGCCATCGCATGGCGGGGCGTGTTGAGGCAAGCAAAGTGTAGGAGAATTGATTATTTGCCAGTTCTGATCCGTTAATTTGTCATATGCTGCGTGATAAATCTCGCTCATGCGAGCATCGAGCGCCACTATAATTTTTTGTGCATTGATTGATTGCGCAACAGCCTCCAACGTATTAATACCCGCAACGGGTAGATTAAGTGCATAGGCTAAGCCTTGAGCAACCCCGCACGCAATGCGCAACCCAGTAAAAGAACCCGGCCCTGCGCCAAAGGCAATGCCATCTAGCTGGCGTAGCGTTAATCCGTTATCCGTTAATAGTTCTTGAACCATTGATAAAAGAATTTCAGAATGACGGTTTCTGGCATGGATCTCCCTATCATAGATTTGTTCGTTAAAGCTGAGTGCCACTGAGCAATATTCAGTGGAAGTTTCGAGAGCAAGGATTTTCAAGATAATAGAAATTACTTAAACATAAAGGTATCAAAATTCCTAACCGATTAATTTGATGCTATGAGTAGATATCTCTACTCATATTAAATTCCAATGTTGTAGTGAAATATATTCAATACTATTGTTATCCTGTTTAGAGTGAATAAGAAACCACTTGTCGACATCCCAAGTTATAGAAGTATTCAAATCAACCTTGGATAGGCAATGAGCCCTACGAATTAATGTGATATGTGGTTTATAAATGCGTTTGTCTATTATGAATTCGGATCTTGTTAGCGCATTTCTTAACGAATCAACAAGATAATACAATTCCGCTGGAAATGACCGTGCTTGAATATATACGATTTCATTCTTTTTCCAATAGCGGATCTCATTGAGTTCAAAGACAAACTTCTTCGCTATAACTGAATTTATAGCTTGTTGCAATATCTTAATTCTGGGAATGGCAACATCCCCCAAAAACACTAGAGTTAGATGAAGCTTTTCCAGACTGACTTTGTTGCCGCCGCAGATTGTTGCCAATTTTTCAACTTGATGCGCTAATTGAATTTGAGTCAACTTGTCAGGAAAAATACCTAAAAATAAGCGAATCGATTTTGGGTTGAACGAAATGTGATTTTGATTTGATCTCATTGATTAACGCGATCAATTAAACATATTACTTCTGACATAATTCCCTCTTTGCGGCCGATTGCACCCAAATGTTCGGCTGTTTTTGCTTTAATATTGATGCAATTTGGTTGCATTTTTAAATCCTCGGCGATATTTAAAATCATGGCGGGAATATGTGGAGCCATTTTGGGCGCCTGGGCAATGATAGTTGCGTCAAGATTGATGATCCTATAACCATTGCTTTCTAATAAACTCAGTACATTGCGCAGAAGCACACGACTGTCAATATTTTTGTAACGTGGATCGGTATCCGAAAAATGTTGACCAATATCTCCTAGCGCTGCTGCGCCTAATAAGGCATCGCAAATTGCGTGTAATAATACGTCGGCATCAGAGTGACCAAGTAATCCTTTGTCATAAGGTATCGTGACTCCTCCTATAATGAGGGGGCGATCATCCGTCAATTGATGCACATCGAATCCTTGACCAATTCTTAAACTGCTCACGTGTCGCTCCTTTGTTGTAATATTAATTCAGCCAATGCCAAATCGTGGGGATAGGTTACTTTCAAATTGCGGGTATCACCAAGTACAAGTTTGGGGTGAAGCCCTAAAGCCTCAATTGCGCTCGCTTCGTCAGTTATATTAACATTTGCCCCATTATTAAGTGCTTTTACAAGTAAGTCGTAACGAAACATTTGTGGTGTTTGCGCTTGCCACAAATTATCTCTGGATTGTGTTTGCAAAATTCGATAGCCGGCATCACTGCGCTTTAATGTATCGGCTACCGGTATCGCCAGTATTCCGCCTATTTCATCCTCTGCCAATTCGCTGATTAGATTTCTTAACTGATGTGCTGATAAACAAGGACGCGCGGCATCATGAACTAATATCCAATCAGTCGGGTTGATTAAATTCTGGTTTTTTGCCGTAATCAGGCCATTCAATACGCTTTCTGCTCGAGTCATGCCCCCACAGTTGAATACGATTAGCTTGTTAGAAAACTGCGACCAGTCGTATTTAAACCATCCAATATCGTCAGGTGCGAGCACGGCAATAATTTTTGAAATAAATGGGTTGTGCCATAACGTATGGATGGCGTGATAAATCATTGGACGATTATTTAATGGTAAATATTGCTTCGGGAGTTCATTGCTCATGCGTGAGCCTGAACCGGCCGCTGGGATTAGCGCAAGAAAATTTGTCATTATTAAATTTTGAAAGATTGCGTTGAAAGCGAATCGGATAATGTGATGCTCATTGGTTTATTTGTATTCTTACTAAGGTTCGTAATTTTATATTGACTTAGGATTAATGAATATTGATTTACTCATCTATAAAATTATTTGTGTAATGAAGTGAGCGAGGTTCTTTCATAGCCTGAAGATTTCAATGTGTTTAAAGGTATAATTGAAATATAGATTATAAGGTGGAGAACTATGGAAGCTGAACAAATAAACGCAATTTCTAATCATCTTAACGATTTGGAAAACCGTAGTAACGAATTACGGAGGTTTCTTTGACTTCGATGCGAAAAGAACACGATTAAACGAAATAACTCGACAGCTTGAAGATCCTGCTGTATGGAACGATAGTAAGCGCACTCAAGAAATTAGCCGGGAAAAAAAACTCTTAGAAGATACTATTGGTGCGTTGGAGAAAACTCAACTTCAATTAAATGATGCGAATGAAATATTTCAATTAGCCAAAGATGAACTCGATGATGCAACCTTAGTAAGTGTCGCCAGTGATGTCGATACAGTAGAAAAGATAATAGCCGATCTTGAATTTCGCCGAATGTTTTCAGATCCGATGGATCCGAATAATTGTTTTGTGGATATTCAAGCCGGCTCAGGAGGAACGGAAGCGCAGGATTGGGCTGCGATGCTTGAACGAATGTATTTACGCTACTGTGAACGACAAGGATTTTCCGTTGAAATTTTGGAAGAATCAGCGGGAGATATCGCCGGTATAAAAAATGCCACGTTAAAAGTATCGGGAGATTATGCTTATGGCTACTTACGTACTGAAACGGGCGTGCATCGTCTAGTCAGAAAATCTCCATTTGATTCCGGTAATCGCCGGCATACATCGTTTGCAAGCGTATTTGTTTATCCGGAAGTGGATGATACGATTGAAATTGAGATTAATCCGGCAGACCTAAGAATTGATACCTTCAGGGCATCAGGAGCAGGTGGCCAGCATATTAATAAAACAGATTCCGCGATCCGGATCACACATAATCCAACTGGAATCGTTGTGCAGTGCCAGAGCGGGCGCTCACAGCATCGTAACAAAGCAGACGCGCTTGCGATGTTGAAATCAAAATTATACGAAGCCGAACTGCGTAAGCGCCGTGATGAAAAACAAGCCATGGAAGAAACTAAAACGGATATAGGCTGGGGGCATCAAATTCGTTCATATGTTTTAGACCAATCCCGTATCAAGGATCTGCGAACGAATATCGAAATCGGAAATACACAAAGTGTATTGGATGGCGATTTAAACAGTTTTATTGAGGCTAGTCTCAAGTTAGGAGTTTGAAGATCGGCCTCTCCGCAGTAGATCCAACTTATGAGTCAAAAAAATGATTAGCATTCGAGTATGCTTCTAGCAAAAATCTTTATTTTAGAAAAGCGTGCTGTGCGCTAAATCATACTCTTAAGAATATATGAAACCAGGAAACATTGAGATATTGTTTACTTTGTTTTTAATGCTATTTCTGGCATTCGAACGAGAAGTTAAGATCATGACATTTAAAAATTAACCTTCGGATATGCCACTTCTTCCGCATGCGGTAAAAGCATTTTATAAATTTGCTTACAAAAATCTTTTTCAGGGAACACCAAATATTATCGTTGGTTGAATAGAGGTAGTGAGAATATAAACGGAAGGGCCTTGTCTTTGTCAGAAGTGAAATGATAAAAGTATGTAGGCTTATCCGTGTTGTCAGCCTGGAAAATACATGCAAAAAAGCCTATACTCGATCAGTGTTTGTGATTGACGGATATGCATATGATCAGACGGGTAGTCATCCCACTGGATGGATCTGAACTGGCGGAGCGGGTCATTCCTCATCTGTTGCGTTTTATCACGCCTCAGCAAACTGAGTTGTTGTTGATGACGGCTTTGTCATCTCCTCAATTTCCTTTACTCGACGATACTATTCGATCGCTCGAATCAACAGCGGACGCGATGTTTCAAAAGGGCGAGATGAGTCCGCGTGTGCAAGTAGTGGCGCAGCAGCTTAGTCAGCAAGGCTTCCGGGTGGAGAGTAAATTTGTAAATGGAATGCCGGCTGAAAGTATACTGCATGTGGCCGAACAAACCGGTGTTGATTTGATCGCCATGTCTACGCATGGCAGAACGGGAATAGGATTGGCGCTGCTCGGTAGTGTAGCCGATGAAGTGGTACGTAATGCGTTGCCGCCGGTATTTTTGGTACCCGCGCAGGCTATAATAAAACCTGATTCCTTGCCTCAAACTCTCCTCTTGCCGCTTGACGGCACTTCTCTGGCTGAAATGGCTATACCGACCGCGCGTCATGTTGCACAAATTACGGGTGCTAAGATTCATCTGTTGCGTGTCGTCGAGCCGCTGGATAGCGAAGGTGTACCGTCAACCGGTTGTGTATTCGTCGATCCGGAAGATGCCAGGGAGCATCCTGTTGCACAGCAAGCAGCTTGTTATCTGGGACGAATACATGATCGGCTGCAACTCGTTGGTATTGCATCCCACTGGCGGATAGCAATGGGAGATCCGGCGATTGCCATTGCTTTTGCAGCTGATTTCGATAATGCCGATTTGATCGTGATGAGCACACACGGTCGGGCGGGCATGGAGCGCATGGTTTTTGGCAGTATTGCTAGTCAAGTTATCGGCAATGCAATCTGTCCGGTGTTG
>CAADGS010000145.1 GCA_900696615.1 uncultured beta proteobacterium | reverse complement strand
GCTGAAGTTTTGGCGGCTACCAAAGAAGCTTGTGATGCACTGTGGGGTTTCCTGGATGGAATTCACGAAACGTATTGCGCTAATCTGGCGTGTGAGCAAAAAGAGGCGGTAACCTTACATTAAACTCGCGTCTTTCTGCTTCAGTCTGTAACAAGCCCAATATAGGTTTATATTGGGCTTTTCTTTCGGAAAAATACATCTGACTCGTTGTTGGGTATGTATTGGAAAGCCGATACATAATTTTCCTCAAATAGTCGTGGGTATTCGGATGGCTGCCTCAATGGCATCCAACATCATGCCAGCAACATTAAACCCCGTTTGTTTGGTAATTTCCTGAAAGCCCGTTGGACTGGTGACATTGATTTCCGTCAGGTAATCGCCGATCACATCCAGTCCCACCAGCATTAAACCGCATTTGGCTAATTCGGGTCCCAGCGATTCTGCAATTTCACGATCGCGAGCAGAAAGCGGTTGAACTTTTCCAATACCACCAACAGCAAGGTTACCGCGTGTTTCTCCCGGTTTCGGGATGCGTGCTAAAGCATAAGGAACGGTCTTTCCAGCAATGAGAAGTATGCGCTTATCTCCTTGCGTGATCTCAGGAATGAAACGCTGCGCCATGATGGATCGCGTGCCATAGTGAGTGAGTGTTTCCAGGATGACGTTGATATTGTGATCCGCACTGTGCACGCGAAATACACTGGCACCGCCCATGCCATCCAGCGGTTTGAGGATGATATCCTGATACTCACCAAGAAATTCCCGAATTAATGCTACTTGACTGGTAACCAGCGTTGGCGCAATCCACTGGGGAAATTTTGCAATGGCTAGCTTCTCATTGTGATCGCGGATGCTGCTGGGTCTGTTGATGATCAATGCGCCCTGGTTCTCAGCCAACTCCAATAAATGCGTAGTGTAAAGATATTCCAAGTCAAAAGGCGGGTCTTTGCGCATGAGTACGGCATCAAATTCATGCAAAGGTACGGTTGCGGCATCGCCTGTTTTATACCAATGATTATCTTGGTTAGGCGTGTCTGACAAAGTTAGGGAGCGGCAGGATCCTGTAACCCTATTTTGGAGAAGTACAATGTCATGTTGATAGAGTACTGAAATCTGATGCCCTCTGGCCATTGCCTCGCATATTATTGCGTAGCTTGAATCCTTGCTGGTTTTGATTGAATCCAGCTGATCGACGATAAAGGCAAGTTTCATTGCGAAAATTATGCGGAAATGAGCTGCTTTTTATCGGGATCGGTTTGTTCGAGTTCGAGTGCTGCGGCCAGTAGCGCTAAACGTGCAACGACACCATAGGCATAGAAACGATTGGGTATAATATTTTGTTGTGTCGCATTTGGTTGCAGACAAGTCGTCTCAAATGCCAGTGGAACAAAATGCATACCGGGAGCATTGAGATTTTCATCAACACCGCGTCCGGTATGTACGCGATAAAAACCTCCGACTACATGCCGGTCAATCATGTAAATGACCGGTTCTGCAACAGCCTGATTGATATTCTCAAAGGTATAAACACCTTCCTGAACCAATACATTGGAGACTTGCAAACCTTCTTTAACAACCGCCATTTTATTGCGCTGTTTGCGGTTGAGTTTATAAATATCCGAACCTTCTTTAACTGTCATGATACCCATGCCGTATGTGCCCGAGTCTGCTTTGACAATGACAAATGGGTCTTCCTTAACACCATACTGCCGGTATTTTTCTTTAATGATCGACAGAATCCTATCGACGGAACCTGCTACACAATCCTCACCCTGTTTTTCGCGAAAATTGATTTCACCGCATGAAGCAAAGCAGGGATTAATTAACCAAGAATCAATTCCAATTAAATCAGAAAATTCTTGTGCTACGCGATCATAGGCGGCAAAGTGGTTGGATTTTCGCCGTGTTGCCCATCCAGCATGTAAAGGTGGAATCACGATTTGATGCAAATCTTGCAAAATTTCCGGAATGCCCGTTGATAAGTCATTGTTGAGCAGTACTGCACACGGCTCAAAGTTGCGAACCCCCAACTGATTATTTTTACGTATGATCGGTTCCAGCGTAATGGATTGTCCGTCGGGAAGGTTTATTTTGGTGGCGGTCGTGATCTCGGGCAATAGGGTGCCAATCCGCACATTGAGTCCAGCAAGCTGCATGATATTTTGCAGCGTTGCAATGTTTTGCAAGTAGAAAGTATTGCGCGTGTGATTTTCCGGTACCAACAATAAGCTGTGCGCATCCGGGCATATTTTTTCAATGGCGGTCATCATTGCCTGAACGCAAAGCGGTAAGAATTCCGGATTGAGGTTATTGAAACCGCCAGGAAATAAATTGGTATCAACGGGTGCTAATTTGAATCCACTATTGCGCAGATCAACGGAACAGTAAAAGGGTACCGTGTATTCACGCCACTTGTTTCTGAGCCAATGCTCAATGGCTGGCATGGCATTGATTATGCGATTTTCAAGATCGAGGATTGGACCACTCAGAGCGGTGGAAAGATGAGGTACTGGCATTTCTATCTGAATTATTGAATCGGCTTCATTATAGCATTATGTACCGAACAGATTGTGATGAGTCGGATCCTCCAGTATCGTATCGGCTGCTTGATTTGCTAATAAATGGCTTTTTTTATGATCAATCCACTGCAACCCGTTCTAATTTTGCTCGTAACGGCGGTATTGGCGGTAGTTGTATTCCGGTCGATGCGCTTACCGCCTGTGCTGGGATATTTGCTAGCCGGCGTTATCATCGGGCCCCATGCTTTAGGTTGGATCGCCGATACGGATGAAACAAGACATTTGGCTGAATTCGGTGTGGTTTTTTTGATGTTTAGCATTGGATTGGAATTCAGTTTGCCGAAACTTATTGCTATGAAGCGTTTTGTATTTGGGTTCGGTTCGGCTCAAGTAATCATGTCTATTTTGGTTGTTGTTGGCTTAGCTTGGTTATTAAAATTGGATTGGCACGTAGGCTTTACATTGGGCGGTGCCTTGGCGATGTCGTCTACCGCGATTGTAAGTAAATTACTCTCGGAGCGCACGGAACTGAATTCGGCACATGGTAAACAAGTGATCGGTGTATTGCTGTTACAAGACCTGGCTGTCATTCCACTGTTGATTATTATTCCAACTTTGGCCGTCCAATCAAATACGGATACAGATGATTTCACAAGGGTGTTAATGGTTGCAGTGCTGAAAGCTGTTACTGTTTTGACATTTATTTTATTCATTGGCCAAAAGTTAATGCGTCACTGGTTCCATATGGTGGCACGGCAGAAATCGTCGGAACTGTTTGTCCTCAATGTTCTGTTGATTACATTAGGACTTGCTTGGTTAACTCAATTGGCAGGTTTGTCACTTGCGTTGGGAGCATTTCTAGCAGGTATGTTGATTTCCGAAACCGAGTATCGCTATCAAGTGGAAGACGACATCAAGCCCTTTCGCGATGTGCTATTGGGTTTATTTTTTGTCACTATCGGTATGTTATTAGACATGCAAGTAGTGATTGAAAGCTTTGTTTGGGTACTTGTCATTTTGCTTGCAATCTTGGTTCTGAAAATCGTCATTATTGCCGGTCTTTCACGCTTATTCGGTGCCGATTCCAGTGTGGCTTTCAGAGCAGGATTGTGCTTGGCGCAAGCGGGTGAATTTGGTTTTGTTTTATTGGCTCAGGCTAATGGGATCGGATTAATTGATAATTTCATATTGCAACCGGTGCTGGCCGCTATGGTGATTTCGATGTTTATGGCGCCGTTTCTGATTGAATATAGCGAAGCGATGATGCAACGATTCTATAGTTCCGATTGGATGCATCGCGCTATGGAGATTACGGCTATCGCAGCACAGACATTGACAGTACGGAATCATGTGATCATTTGCGGTTATGGACGAAGCGGTCAGAGTATTTCGCGCATTCTCGAACAAGAAAATATTCCGATTATTGCACTGGATCTTGATCCGCGCCGCGTGCAAGAGGCGGCTCGTGGCGGTGAATCTGTTGTTTACGGTGATGCTGCACGCCGCGAGGTATTGATCGCGGCCGGTTTGCTGCGCGCAAAAGTGCTTGTGGTCAGTTATTCCAATACGGTTTCCACGTTAAAAATTCTAAAACATGTTCACGAGTTACGGCCTGATTTGGCCGTCGTGGTTCGAGCGTTTGATGATAGCGATATCGATCTACTGAAAGAAGCAGGGGCAACCGAAGTCGTTGCAGAAATTATGGAAGGTAGTCTGATGCTCGCATCGCATGCGTTAATGTTTGTCGATGTTTCCACGGTACGTATCGTGCGTCGTATTCGTGAAATTCGTGAGCAGCGATATAGCTTATTGCGAGGATTTTATTATGGTTCTGACGATATCGAAGATAGTAATGAAAGGTATTTTCCCCGTATATTGACTATCACGTTGCCTCCGGATGCCGCCGCAATCGATAAGACATTAAAAGATATCGATCTTTCTAGTTTATCAGTCGAGGTAACAGCGGTTAGAAGGCGCAATATTCGCGGACCCTTACCAACAGATGAAACGAGATTAGAATTGGGTGATGTGATAGTGCTTAGAGGAACACAGGAAAATCTCGTTGCAGCAGAAATCAAATTGATACAGGGCTAATAACCCTAGTTACATTGTTATCATAAGCTATTAAGAATGGACAGTTTTTGTCAGAAAGTGTATATTCGCCGTTCCGCCCTTGGCTCTTTTTAGGGGCAGATGTTGATATAATTTATAAGTTATACAGCAGAATTAGAAAGGCGCACAAAAATAAGCGCAAAGTTCATCTTTTATGGAGGGAGATATGATTAAAGCTGTTCAGGCAGTTATAGGTTTAGGATTGCTTTGTTTTGGCGCAACTCAAGCAGTTGTTGCTTCTACAGACCTTTCTAAGTTACCGCGTGTTAAACAAGAATTGGTGGCTCCGCCAAATGTACCTGTACATGATCAGGTTTCAAAAGGGCCTAAAATTGTTGAAGTGCGCATGGAAACCAAAGAGAAGCTCATGGACGTCGCTCCGGACGCTAAAGTCTGGGGTTTAACTTTCAATGGCAGCATTCCTGGTCCACTCATCGTTGTGCATGAAGGTGACTATGTTGAATTGACGTTAGTTAATCCAAAAGAAAGTACCCTGGCTCATAATGTCGATTTTCATGCAGCCACTGGCGCATTGGGCGGTGCAGGCTTGACTTTGGTGCAACCTGGTGAAGAAGTAGTATTGCGCTGGAAAGCAGTTAAACCAGGCGTATTTGTTTATCACTGCGCACCAGGTGGCACAATGATTCCTTTCCACGTCATTTCGGGTATGAGTGGCGCGATTATGGTATTGCCAAAAGACGGTTTAAAAGATGCCAAAGGCAAACCGTACAAATATGACAAAGCTTTCTACATCGGTGAACAAGATTTCTACTTACCAAAAGATGCAAGTGGTAAATATAAAACCTATAACTCACCAGCTGAAGGTATGCAGGATATGCTGGATGCTGCCAAGGGACTTATTCCTACACACGTAGTATTTAACGGTGCTGTAGGTGCAATAACTGGTGACAATGCACTGAAAGCCAAAGTTGGCGAGAAAGTGTTATTCATTCACTCTCAAGCTAATCGTCCTTCCTATCCTCATTTGATTGGTGGTCATGCTGACCTGTACTGGGTAGGCGGTTCATTTAGCGATGTACCTTTGACTAGCCAGGAAACCTGGTTTGTTCCTGCAGGTGCCGCAGTAGCTGCAGCGTATGAGTTCAAGCAACCGGGGTTATATGTATATCTCAGCCATAACCTGATTGAAGCAGTATTGCTGGGTGCTGCACTTCATATGAATGTTGAAGGAAAATGGGACGATGATATGATGACCCAAGTTAAAGCTCCTAAGAGCTTTGATGCAAAAGCTGCAATGGATCATTAATATCAAAATTAAAAGAACAGTTAGTTAATATATTACTGTGTTATAACTGATCGCTTAAAGACCTCAGTCATTCAATGATTGAGGTCTTTTTTATTTCCTTAATCCCAAGTCAAGTAGCTTCCAGAGTTTTCTTAACACATGCCAGTTTCTTCTTGTTTATATAACGAGCAAATGATCCAATATATGAAGATTCTAGCGGTTTTGTAATGACGATAATATCTTTCCATGAATGCCGCCAAAACTACCATTGCTCATGATCAGCAAATGGTCACCTGGTTTGGTAACCATCGTGATATCTTGTATCAATTGATCCAAATTATCGGAATAAGTGGTTTTGTGAGCCAATCTATCCAGCGCGGTTATTGCCCATTGAGCGTTTTGAGTAAGGCAAAATATCTGATCCGCTTCACCTAAGCTATCAGCAAGCGCATTTTTCCATACGCCCATTTTCATAGTATTTGAACGTGGTTCAAATACGGCAATTATCCTTTCTTTTCCAACATGAGCGCGTAAGCCTTTTAACGTGGTCTTAATGGCTGTAGGGTGATGTGCAAAATCATCATAAATTGTAACGCCATTGACAGTTCCACGTTTTTCCATGCGACGCTTGACGTTCTTAAACTGCTTTAAGGCCTCGATAGCAAGCGGTGCAGGTACCCCAGCATGCCGAGCAGCGCAGATTGCCGCCAATGCATTCATGCGATTATGTTCGCCCAGCAAATCCCAATGTAAGTAGCCATGAGAAGTTTCGCCAAAATAAATAGTAATGGCACTATTATTCTGAAGTTCTGAGTGCCAACCGTTTTTTGTACCAAATTCCTCTAAAGCTGACCAGCAACCTTGCTTTAAAACGCGCTTTAAGTTTTCATCTGTGCCATTTATTGAAATTAAACCATTTCTAGGAATAGTTCGAATAAAATGATGAAATTGACGTTCAATTGCAGATAAGTCTGGAAAGATATCTGCATGATCAAATTCGAGATTATTTAATATTGCCGTTTTTGCATGGTAATGGACAAATTTTGAGCGTTTGTCAAAAAAAGCAGTATCGTATTCATCAGCTTCAATTACAAAAAAAGGCGAAATTTCAACTGAATTGGATTGAATACCGTAAACAGCCGGTGCGATAATCCCCATTCTTGCGGATAAACCAAAATTTTCAGGTATGCCTCCAATTAAGAATCCGGGATTGAATCCTGCATACTCAAGAATCCAGGCTAACATTGAACTGGTTGTCGTTTTACCATGTGTACCCGCAACCGCGAGCACCCAGCGATTTTTTAGGATATTTTCCGATAGCCATTGTGGCCCGGAAATATAAGGTAAATTACGGTCGAGAATCTCTTCCATCAATGGATTGCCACGCATTACGACATTGCCAATCACAAAAATATCAGGTCTAAGATGGATTTGCTCAGATGAGTAACCCGGTATGAGCTCAATGCCCTGGGATTCTAGTTGTGAACTCATCGGAGGATATACATCCTGATCACAGCCTGTGACCTTGTGTCCAGATTCGCGAGCAAGGGCTGCTATGCCGCCCATAAAGGTGCCGCAAATACCAAGTATATGAATATGCATTAGAAGTTTAGTCCTATAGTGCTTGAAGTATTTCCGAATCACTATTATTCCGATCGCAGCCTGAAAATAGAGTTCTGATTTAAAATGACTTCTAGTTAAATTCGGAAAATAAGTATGAAAATTCGGAGAAATGTTAACGTATTTTTAGTTAATCAATAAGTTAAGATAATCGATGTTGCTTATGAATTATAATCTATTCGTAAAGCATAACAATATTTTCATTATTTTCATCAGATAGTTATTTAAACCACCATTCTCATCAAATATGGCTGCATATGCGCACAATTCAGTCTTTTGTGTCTAAATATCGTGGGCGATTTGCGCCATCGCCGACAGGTTCTTTACATTTTGGTTCGTTGGTTGCTGCCGTAGCTAGTTATCTGGATGCAAAATCCAATTATGGCGAATGGCTGGTGAGAATAGAAGATTTGGATAGCCAGCGGCAAATCCCTGGAGCAGCGGATCAAATTTTGTATACCCTTGAACAGTTTGGTATGGAATGGGACGGAGAAGTAATTTTCCAGAGTCGGCGATTGGAGCTTTATCAAGCGGCGCTTGATATCCTCACGAAGAAAAATTTAATTTATCCATGCAAATGTAGTCGTAAAGAAATTGCTGATTCCAGTATCGTTGGCTTAAATGGTCCTATTTACCCGGGAACTTGTAGAAATAAATCTATAAAAGCCAACATCAATCACGCACTTCGGATTCGAACGGATAATAACTTGATAGCATTTTGCGATAAATTGAGAGGTAATTATACCCAGAGACTTCAGCGTGATGTCGGTGATTTTGTTGTGCGAAGAGCCGATGGAATGTATGCTTATCAACTTGCAGTAGTAGTAGATGATGCAGATCAAGGTATAACGCATGTTGTACGAGGAATGGATTTATTGGATTCAACTCCGCGGCAAATCTATCTACAGCAGTTGCTCGGTTACATCACGCCAGAATATATGCATTTACCAGTTGTTACTAACCAGCAAGGCGAAAAACTCAGCAAACAAACAGGCGCCAAGCCAATTAAATTATCAAATGCACTGAAACAACTGTTATGTGCTCTAGAATTCTTAGGACAGGAATCACCGCCTGACATGATTGAAGCTGACCTGTCGTACTTTTGGCAATGGGCTTGCAAGCATTGGCGAGCAGACAAGATTTTTTCATAATTGTAATGTGTAGTGTTGCAAGGTGATGCAATAAACGATGAAATTTGCATAAATCCGGGCATTCAATAAATTGAAGAATCTGATGAGTAGAGTAAAAAATTATATTGTTAACAGAAAATGCGACTTTAAGCACCATTGACATAGGAGTAACCTTGGCCTTTCTACCGTTCTACATTTCAAAGCATAAGAAACTTAAAGTGGTAATTATTGGCGGTGGGTATGCGGGTATTGCCGCTATGGTCACATTGTTGCGATATGCGCCAGACACGGATGTGATCCTAATTGACCCCAGGATGCAGCACCTCAAAGTTACGCATTTACATGAAACTTTTCGTTATCCTCTAACGGATTTGTTGGTTCCTTTTACTGAAATCGAAAGTCGTTTTGGGTGTCGGCATATTGCAGCATCTATAATTTTTGATCACGATAAACTTCAAGAATACCAAAATAATAAAAACCTGATTGTGGGGGGCGAGCTTATAGATTTTGATTATTTATTGATCGCCTCTGGATGTGCAGGCAAATCGGAGGAACATTCCGATAATGTTCTGAGTTTAGAGAATTTCATGGTTTCTGCTGGTTCAAGCTTATTAACAAATCTGCTTTTTAAAAATAATCAAAGCGAGCAATCAATATCTGTGGTCGGCGGGGGGGCAACAGGCATACAATTTTTATTTGAGATCAAGCAATTTCTAACTCGAATAAGAAGTAAAGCCCATTTGCGTTTGATTCATTCGGGGGATCATGTACTTGAGCAATTCCCACCAAGTTTTAATAGTTACGTGCAAATCCTTCTGAGAGATATGGATATTGCTTTTTATCCCAATACCTATTATCGTGGTCAACAATCGAATAATATTTTGCTAACAGAAAAAGGGACAGAAAATCTGTTTGAAATACCTTCCGATGTATCGTTTTTATTTTTAGGTAAGAAGCAGCAGAATATTTTTATGGCAAATGCATTTGGGCAAATTATAGATGGTCAAAGATCCTTACCCAATATATTCGTAGCCGGTGATTGTTCTTATTATCAATCTTTGGGTTCTAATGCACTGACAGCACAATCTGCTGTTCGTAAAGGCAGATTGGTTGCACGTAATATTTTACGGCATTCTGGGTTAATAGGATTACTTGAGCCATATCTGCATCATGATTTAGGTTATGTTGTCAGTTTAGGGCCATCTAATGCGATTGGCTGGCTGGGCATGATGAGTAACTCGGTAACGGGGGTGTCTGCATTGGCCATTAAAGAAATAGTTGAAGCACAGTATGATTTCCTATTGGAAGGAATTGATACTTACCTGGTTTAACAAACTTTATGCAGGAGACATCGTATGCTTGGTTTGTTCAAAGACACTCCAGTGATCGGAAAGGCTACTACAGTTATTAAATGTTCTAATGACCGGCTTTTCAATTTTATTGGAATTGAGTTGTTCGTTAATTATCCTAGATGGTCTCCGGAAGTTAAGGAATTGGAGAAACTCACAGATGGACCAATCAGAGCAGGTACTATGTGCCGTCAAGTACGCATTGATCAAGGTAATCGCTCTGAGTCAACATTCAAGGTAAATGTTTTTGATTATGGCGTACGCATTTGTTTTGAAGGCGTCTCTAATCCCTATCGATGTGACTATTTGATTGAATCAATTACAGAGATGGATAGCCGGCTAACTTTTGTTTTTGAATTATTAACGCTCGACTTGCATGTCCGACCTTTTGAGAAGCTCGTGCGGATTGCTGTGCAAGATGGGACTGAAAGGACTGTTAAAAATATTAAAAAATTAATTGAAGCTGAGCGCACTGATTTATCGTCATGAGTTCATTTAATTGATAGATTGTTTTTTAAGCGAGAAAATTGTTTAACTTGGAGGAAACTCATGGATTTTATTGTAGAAAAAGACCCTGGATTAATTCCGCAAGTACTGTCCAAGATTCTTGATTCATGTGTAAATGGGGTATCACTGGCTGATCCTGATCAAGAGGATATGCCATTGGTATATGTGAATAAAGCTTTTGAAACAATTACTGGCTATACGCTTGCAGAGACTGTAGGCCGGAACTGTCGTTTTTTACAAGGAAAAGATCGTGATCAGCCGGGGGTTATTCAGTTACGGCAAGCGCTCAAGGACAAAAAACCAATTGAAGTAACATTACGTAATTACAGGAGAAATGGAGAATTATTTTATAATCACCTCGAATTATCGCCTCTTTTTGATTCTAAAGGTAACCTCCTTTACTTTCTTGGTGTCCAATTAGATATTACCTCACAGCTTCGCGCGGAAGAGGAAATCAAAACTCTGAAAGAGCAGTTGGCAAAACTTAAGCAATAAAAACTATTCAAGTTAAAGTTACAAGAGGTGATCCTAAAGTCAGGGTTTTTCTATCGCTGAGTGCCATGGCAGGCAGTGAATATCCTCTTACAGTTAAGTTGCAATAGGGCATGAAAAAAAGTAGTATTAAATCTTTTTATTTTGAATTAGGGAATTTCAATTAATGGCTAACAGTGCACAAGCGAAAAAACGTGCAAGGCAGGCTGCTAAACAACGAGAACACAATGTTAGTTTGCGGTCAAAATTGCGTACTATTATTAAATCTATAAGAAAAACGATTGAGTCGGGAGATAAAGCAGCAGCTCAGGGTGCTTTTAAAACATCAATAGGAACGGTGGATTCGATGGCTGGAAAAGGCATTATTCATAAAAATAAAGCGGCACGCTATAAAAGTAGGTTATCAGCTGCAATTAAGATGCTAGCTTAATTAAAATTCAAGGTGTAATAGTTTTACTTGAATGAAGCATAAAATATAAAAGTGACGCTAAAAG
>CAADGS010000144.1 GCA_900696615.1 uncultured beta proteobacterium | reverse complement strand
CTGGGTGTCGGCCATGACCAGCGCAATGGCATCGGGCCGCTCTTTCGCTTGAGCTTCAATCCATGTATGCACCGGCTCGATGATGTCATTCCGCCGTTCGCATATCCCCCATTCCTTGAGCTGTTGCCACTCTTCAACGGTAACTAAAGAAACTTCGCCAATTGTTCGGCGTGGATTTTGAAGCAAATCATTCAGTAGCGAGAGATAAAGCTTACCCATTCTTTCAATCGAAGCTGGCTTAAATAACTCACTTGCATAAGTAAAGCGCGCGCTAATCACTCCATTGGGCTTTTCAACAATATCCAGCATCAATTCAAACTGAGCGCCTTGTTCATCAAGTTGATATTCCCTAACAGTCAACCCTGGCAACTGCATCAGCATTCGATAATCTTCGCGCATGTAATTAAACATGACTTGAAAGAGCGGATTCTGATTTAAATTGCGCTCTGGTTGAAGCGCTTCAACCAATTGTTCGAAAGGTAAGTCTTGATGGGCTTGCGCACCCAACGCAACATCACGAATGAGTTCCATTAAATCAATGAGTGTTGCTCGATTATCGATGTTTATCCGTAACACTTGTGTATTAACAAACAATCCGACGATATTTTCTACTCCGGCATAATGACGATTGGCAGTCGGAATCCCTACCCGGATATCGTTTTGTCCGCTATATCGATGCAACAGCATTTGGAAACCGCATAACGTCGCCATAAATAACGTAACATTCCGATCCTGAACCCATTTTCTCAAATCGACAGCCATCGAATCGGGTAATTGAAAATCGTAATGTGCAGCAGTGTAATTACCGAGTGATGAACGAGGAAAGTCGCTTGGTAATTGCAATACCGGATTCATTGCTCCTAATTGCTTACGCCAATAACTTACCTGCCGTTCCTTTTCGCCAGCATCGAGCCAATTGCGTTGCCAAATCGCAAAATCCGCATATTGAACCATCATTTGACTTAACTGCGGCTGTTGTCCCGCTTGATGCGCTCGATAGCAGGTTGCAAATTCATCAATGATGATTCGATTAGACCAGGCGTCTGAAATAATGTGATGCATCACCACAATTAAATAATGCTTTATTGCGGTAAGCCGGATCAATGCAACACGCAATAGCGGTCCTGTGGTTAAATCAAAAGGCATCGTATTCAGCTTCATCGTCTCATGCTCAATGCGCTGTTGCCATAATGACTGTGGCAGGTCGCACAAATCGATTGTTAACAATTTAAAGTTGCCTTCAGGATCGATAATTTGTTCTGGCATACCGTTCGCATCAGCACGAAATACGGTACGCAGCGCTTCGTGACGCTGCACTAAGGTTTGAAAGCTTGCATGCAAAGCCGAGCTATTCAGTTCACCGTCCAACTGCATTGAGGCATTCAAATGATAGGCTGTACTTTGTGGATCCAATTGCCATAGGAACCAATGACGTTGCTGAGCGTAAGACAATGGCGCAGCTTCCGCGTCCGGGCGGTGCGAAATCAGCGTGTATTGTTGCAGTGTGTGTCGATTGGACCGGATGCGTTGCGCTAGTTTTTTACGTTGTTCCGGGGTAAGGCGCGCACGGCGCTGCTCAAGATCATTGCTTTTTTTCATAATCAGGAAAACTCAATTTCGTCAAGTAATTTGCTCTCAACCAATATCGCCAAGCTACCTATCGTTGGAGATCTAAAGAAATCGGCCGGATGCAAATCAATAGAAAAATTGGCTCTGACTTTTGCCAATAATTGGATGCCTAACAGCGAATCGCCACCCAATTCAAATAAATTATCGTCAACACCAACGGTTTCGATACCGAGCAAATTCTGCCATATCTCCGCTATCCCGGTTTCCAAGTCACCTTCAGGCGGCTTGAATGGCGTCTGTAATGTAGGTCTCGGGAAACGCCCATTTTTCGATGGCTCGGCAAAACTAAGTGGTTGAGCGAGCAAGTCGTGCGGTGATTGATGTAACCGTGGCAGTAAATCGGTAGTCGACACAATGATCTGCGGGACAGACGGACCCTTCACAATTTGTTCGAATATTTCGATTCCCTGTTCGGGTGCGATTCCAATCCCTTCAGGCATATCCATATCAGCAGCCATCCCTACCTCCCGCCAGCCATCCCAGTTAACTGAAAAAATTGGATAATTGCTGTCACGGTAGGCCTGATGCGCCACTGCATCCAAATAAGCATTAGCCGAGCAATAATCGATTTTGCTTAAACCGCCAGCAATGGCCGCAAGTGAAGAACACAACAACATAAAATCCAGTGCATCATCCTGAAATACAGTCCGCAATGCTTGCATTCCCTGTACCTTCGGTGCCAAGACGCGTGCCATGCTTGCATTAGACTTGATAGCCATTAAACCAGTACCGACTTCTCCCGCAGAGTGAATGACGCCGTCTATTCGACCAAAGTGTTGACGGGCAACGCTCACCGCTGACTGCAACGCATCGATATCCGATACATCCGCTTGTAAGGTTAATACTTCCGCGCCCAGTGCTTCCAGTTGCAGAATTGCCGAAATCTTTTGCTGTAAATCCTTTGTCACGGCCGCATTCGATAAATCGCTCTGCCACGACATTCTGTCCGGCAAAGCGGTGCGCCCCAGCAATACCAATTTAGCGTGGTAACGTTCTGCCAAGTGGTTTGCAAGCGTCAAACCGATTCCACCTAAACCACCAGTAATGAAATACACGCCTTCGTGTTTTAGGCGGTTTTCAACCAAAGGCTGTTTAGTCTTTTGATAATCCGGTTTCCATCGATACGGTCCGCGGTAAGCCACGATCAGATTATCACTATCATGCTGTGATTCGACGGCAATTTTCCGGATTAACCGGGGTTGCAGAACACCTTCACAGCGTTGGCTCTCGATATCGATCATCCGGCAATCGATTGTTGGGTATTCTTGGGGAATTACTTTGCAAGGACCATAGAGTAATGCGTTTTCGGGATACAGCGTTTCCACGCCTGTTACATCAGCCAATCCATTTGTAATCAAGGTGATGGTTATTTTTTTACCTTGCGCAATAACGGATGGATCGGATTCCAGAGCTTTCGCCAGATTTAACAGGCTATAAAAAACCCTATCTATGGTGTCCTGTGCAGAACGATCTTCTCCGCCTCGTAAACTCCAAAGATGAAATATCTGTACAACCTTCTCGTTTCGATCGCCAATTACACGGAGTAGTTGTTCAAAGTCTTTGGGCTTGCCAGGGTTGATAGTAAATTTCCCGCTCTCGATTTGTTTAAATGTGTCTGCTGCGGAAACGTAGATCGAATTCACACCAGATTCGGTAAAATAGCGCAAAAGCCCGAAACTCAATGCATCGTCATTACCTAGAATCAAATAACAGTCTGCCGGATGCAATGTAGCTTTTTCACTTGCATGCATGTGTGCACCGGCATCTGCACGTCGCCATGTAGGAAGATAAAGCCAGTTTATGGTCGAGTAATCATCATATCCATCGATATCAGATTGCTGCGTGTTTGAAAAAACTGATTGCGGGGTATTTTGTTCGGCATCGATCCAATAAGACTGCCTTTCAAACGGATAGCCTGGCAGAGGAACCCGGCAACGGCACTCATTTTCGTAAAACCCACTCCAATCGATTTCGACGCCGTTCAACCAAAGCTTTCCGAGTGTCCAGTAAAGATGTTGCTGCGTTATGTGGACAGCACTGCGATGCGGGAGCGAGGACAGAACTATATGTTGCGCCGTCACTGCCGGATGCCGCTGCGCTAGTTTGGTCAATGTATCACTTGGCCCGACTTCCAATAAAATTGTTTCGGATTGACTCAACAATTGTTCCAGACCATCATTAAAGCGTACCGTTGACCGCATATGCTGTCCCCAGTAATTGGCATCTGTAGCTTGCTGCAGCGTGATTCGACTGCCGCTGACATTAGAATAAAACGGGATTCTAGGTTTCCGCAATTTGAGTTTGGCTACCGCCTCAACAAATGCTGGCACAACAGCTTCAACCATACTGGAATGAAAAGCATGCGATACTGATAAGCGCTGGCAAAAAATGCCTTGTGCGTTCAATGCCTTCTCGGCCACTTCAATCGCTTGCAGAGAACCGGCTATTACACACATTTCTTTTCCATTGATAGCTGACAAGTCACAGCCATCTCTCAGAAAAGGTGCAAGTTCCGATTCAGAGAGTGCGACGGCAAGCATCGCACCCGCATCTAATTGTTGTAATAAACGACCGCGTACCGCAATTAGATATATTGCATCCTCCAGTGTAAACACTTCCGCGATGCAAGCTGCAACATATTCGCCGATGCTATGACCGATCATCGATAGCGGTTGAATGCCCCACGACATCCACAACTTCGCTAGGGCATACTCAATTGCGAATAATGCAGGTTGCGTGACTTCAGTGTGTTCAAGCCGGGTCCCGGCATAAAGCCTTTCTTCATCAGTTTGCGGAAACAATAAAATCCGTAAGTCATACTTTAACTGTGTTTGCAACAACTCCAAACAACGATCCAGCTCAGCCCGGAAAATAGGTTCTTGTTGATAGAGATTTCTCGCCATATCGACATGCTGCGCACCTTGCCCTGGAAACATAAAAGCAATAGATCGATTGACATTCGGAATTGCTTGGATCAAGAACCGGTCGTTTTCACCATGCTGTAGAACTGATGCAGCATCATCATGATTGCGGCACAATGCAATCGCACGATATGAAAAATGTCTTCTGCCGAGTTGTAAAGTATAGGCAATATCGGCTAAGGGCTGTTGCGAGTGTGTAACGATATGATCGCGTAATCTTGTGACCGATTTGTCCAATGCGTTTTGGCTACGTGCCGAAATCAGCAATAACTGCCAATCGCGTGACAGCGACGCCGGTTTTACTACCGGTGCTTCTTCCACGATCATGTGCACATTGGTGCCGCCAATGCCAAACGAACTAACGCCGGCGCGGCGCGGGACAGCATTTTCCAGCCAGGGCCTGCAGCCGGTCACAACATAAAACGGACTGGAACCAAAATCGATTTGCGGGTTGGGTTGCTCAAAATGTAAGCTCGGTGGCAGTGTGCGGTGCTTTAAAGCTAGCACAGTTTTAATCAAACCCGCTACACCGGCCGCAGCGTCAAGATGTCCAACATTCGTTTTGACCGACCCGATGCCGCAAAAACCTCGCCGATCGGTAGTTTCTCTGAAAGCCTGAGTCAATGCAGCGACTTCGATTGGATCACCGATCTTGGTACCGGTGCCATGCGCTTCAACATAACCAATCGTGTCCGCGGATACTCCCGCAATGGTTTGTGCGGCCAAGATTACTTCCGCCTGACCTTCAATACTGGGTGCGGTATAACCTGCTTTTGCAGAACCATCGTTATTGATGGCAGAACCTTTAATTACTGCATGAATGGTATCACCGTCAGCCAATGCATCGGCAAGCCGCTTTAATACCACAATGCCCGCACCGCTTCCAATCACAGTCCCTGCTGCCTTAGCATCGAACGCCCGACAATGCCCATCCGGCGATAAAATGGCACCAGTCTGATAGTGATAACCCTTATCATGCAACAAATTAACCCAAGATCCGCCGGCCAAAGCGATGTCAGTTTCATGATTTAGAAGCCCGCGGCAGGCTACATGTACCGCAGCCAATGACGTTGAGCAGGCTGTTTGCACGGTAATTCCGGGACCGCGTAAATTGAGTTTGTAAGCTACGGTAGTGGTCATTGAATCTTTGTTATTACCATTCATCAATCCCTGCAAAGCAGAAATATCCTGCTTATCCCCCAAGCGCCCGCTAGTGAGCAAATTCAACATTAAATAGGTATTTACGCCGCATCCTGCGTATACACCTATCGGCTGAGTAAAGCGCGTGGAATCATAGCCTGCATCTTCCAATGCATGCCATGCCACTTCAAGAAATAGCCGATGCTGCGGGTCGGTTTCAGCTGCTTCGCGAGGGGTATAACCAAAAAAAGCAGCATCGAAACCATCGATATCAGATATCTGGGCAGTGGCTTTAATATAATAAGGATCGGCCAATGTCTCGGCGGATACGCCGCAGTTCAACAGTTCCTCATCGGTGAAAAATTTGATTGACTCGACACCGTCACGCAGGTTACGCCAGAATGATTCGATGTCGTCGGCCCCTGGAAACCGGCAAGCCATACCGATAACCGCAATATCGATTTCAGAAGATTCTATTGATTCTTCAAAACTATCCATTAGTGTAATCGCTCCAATTTTTGTTTTCGCTGTAGAAAAGCGCTGCGTTGCCGTTGCGCCCGCTGTTGGTGACGCGGCAAAGCAGATGAGATTGTCTGGCCTTGACTCAAGTATTTAGCCAAACTTGCCACCGTCGTGAATTTAAAAAGATCGACAATTGCGACTTGCACTTGCAACTCGATTTCAAGCCGTTGCTTAACCTGGATCAGCAACAAAGAATGACCGCCTAGGTCGAAAAAATTATTGTGCAATCCAATTTGCTTGCGTTGCAGTATCCCTGCCCAGATATCAGCAATTTTAGTTTCCATAGCGCTAGCAGGTTTGTCATAGTCAAAAGTGTCAAATTGTTCTGGAGTCGGCAGAGCATGCCGGTCAATTTTGCCATTGGGAGTAAGTGGCAATGTCGTTAAAAAAATAATCTGACTCGGAATCATGAAGTCCGGCAATACTGCTGACAATGCCGTTTTTAACATCGCTTCGTTCCGTTGCGCGGTATCATGCATGCAAACGTATGCAATCAATTTCGCACCATTCGAATTCTCTTGTGCAATTACAATTGCTTCACGAACCGGTTCCAATGCCAATAACTGCGCTTTGATTTCGCCCATTTCGACTCGAAAGCCGCGTAACTTGATTTGTTGATCGGTGCGGCCCAAATACTCCAACTGACCGTCATTTCTCCATCGTACTAGGTCTCCCGTTCGATACAGGCGGCCGCCTGATGAATCAAATGGATCCGCAACAAATCGTTCGCTAGTTAAAGCCGGTTGATCGAGATAACCACGTGCCAATCCTTTCCCGCCTATGTAAAGTTCGCCAACCGCACCCGCTGTTGCCAGATTCATTTCGGAATCCAATACATAAGCGTAACGATTACCGACCGGTTGACCGATGGGTGTAAATTCGCTATTCAATTGCTGCACTACGACTTGGTCTGCATCGTTTATCCAGGCTGTTGGTGTGATCACTGTTTCAGTTGGACCATACGCATTGACTAAGCGCGCCTGGCCGAAGCATGCGCGTGCTGCCGTAACATCCGCAGCATGCCAAGCTTCGCCGCCGACAATACAGGTGCGCACTTGATCGCAATTGTTTTTAAGTAATGGCAGCAACATGCGCAAATACGCCGGGGTCAGATGCAGTATCGTTATATGATGCTTTTTAATGAGTCCGGCAAAGCCTTCGCCGACTAGATCATCGGGAGATGACAACACCAAAGTGGCGCCTGTAATCAACGGTATAATCCATTGTTCCACCGCGGCATCGAAGTTCATTGAGAAAAACATCAATTCCCGATCATTCGGACGAACACCATAACTATGTCTGATCTCTGATAAGTGCATAGCCAATGCGCCATGCGACACTGAAACGCCTTTGGGCCGACCAGTCGAACCCGAGGTATAAATGACATATGCCAAATTATCTTGATGTAAGGTAATTACAGGATTGAGCCGGATACCTTCTTCGCTGATAATTTGGTCAAGTTGAATTATGGATAAACCGCTTAAAACAAACTTATCGTGATACTGCGATTGCGTCAGGATTAAACGAATACCGCTATTCTTAATCATGTAGTCCAGTCGATCAGACGGATAATCAGGATCGAGCGGAACATAACAACCACCGGCTTTCAAGATTGCGAGCAATCCGATTATCAATGCCACGGAATCGCGTTCTACCGAAATGCCCACGCGCACTTCTGGTTTAACTCCCAAACTGATTAATCGGTAAGCCAACCGATTGGCTTTGCTATTCAGTTCGCAGTAATTAAGTTGTAATTGATCGGCAATAACCGCTATCGCATAAGGATGTTTCTTGGCTTGTTCTTCAAAACATCGCTGCACCAACGGGTAATGAACAGTATTCGGAAACTGCTTTCTCCATTTAAAGAGCAATTGTTTTTCCGCATCATCGAGAATATCGATATCACCGATCGGCGTCTCAGGATGTGCTGCTAGAACTTGCAGAATGCATAAATACTGACTGGCCATCCGTGTAATCGTTTGGCCATCGAACAAATCAGGCGCATAAATAAAATGACTAGCGATACGGCCATCAGGGGATTCAATCATTTCCAACCTGAGTTCCAACTGTCCCGCTGGTTCGGGTAGTGGAAAACTGCTCGCACACACGCCTAACCGCTGCTGCAACGGCCGGTAATCCAGTTGTAAATAATTTAAAGTCACTTGAAATAATGGACTATGCCGTAAATCACGCCGCGGATGTAATGCTTCCACTAATTGCTCGAAGGGCAGATCTTGATGGATCTGTGCGTTCATTGCATCATCGCGTATTTGACGCAGCAAGGTATCTAATGGCATACGGCCTTGAAGCCTTCCGCGCATTACCAGTGTATTGACGAAAAATCCGATTAACATCGCTGTTTCAACGCGATTACGATTAGCTACCGGTACACCAATGCGAATATCGGTCTGACCGGTCAAACGAAACAATAACGCCTGAAATGCTGCAAGCAATGTCATAAACAATGTTGCATCACGCTCGAGCGACATCTGCCGCAATGATTGCACAACAGTATCTGGCAAATCGAAACTGTAACGCGCCGCCCGGTAACTGGTCACCGGTTTTCTGGCACGATCTACTGGAAGTTTGAGTACAGTTTCCTCTGTACCCAGGTAATTTTTCCAGTAAACCAACTGTTTGTCTTTCTCATTTGCTTGCAACCAGTGCTGATGCCACTGCGCATAGTCGACATATTGAATCGGCAATGGCGCCAGATCGGCATCCTTTCCATGTTCGTGCGCCTGATAACAGACTGCCAATTCATCGAGCAGGATTTGCATCGAAGTACCATCGGAAACAATATGGTGCATCACCATGACCAGAATCTGTTCGTAATGTCCTAACTGAATCACGGCAACCCGCAACAATGGGCCTTGCGTCAAATCAAATGGCTGTGAAAGTAAACGTGCTGTTTCTTCATGAATGCGCTTATCGCGCTCCAATTCCGGCATTTCAGGTAGATCGACTAGTTCAAATGGCAACGGCATTGACGCTAAAATCACTTGCTCCACTGAACCATTCGCGTTCTCGCAGAAAATCGTACGTAGCGATTCATGCCGTTTGATCAAGTCGATAAAACTTTCACGTAGCGCCTGTATATTCAAATTTCCCGTGAACCGGATCGCATGTTGCACATGGTAAGCGGTACTGAAAGGGTCAAGTTGCCACAAAAACCATAACCGCTGTTGTCCATGCGATAAGGGCAAAGCACGATTGCGATAACATTTTGGTATTCTTCGATCATCATTAATGCGAACCAACTGGATTTTCTGCATGGAAACTAATTGCTTGATTTCACTTGCACATTCATACAATTTGGGATTTTGAAATAAATTCTTTGCAGTAAAAGCTATCCGCCAGCGATCACAAATCATGGCAACGGCTTGAATCGCTTTCAGCGAATTGCCGCCAATGACGAAAAAATGATCATTACGCTCAATCTCAATACAGTTCAGTACTGTTTTCCAAATCGATGCGACTTCACACTCCAACTCATTCAACTGCGAATGACCCAATAATTTACAACTGCCACCCACGATTAAATGACCATGCTCATAAATGGCATACGCATCCAAGGTACGGTCAAGCCATCCTTGCCGGCAGGCTGAGCGTTGCAGTTTTCCGCTCGAAGTTTTCGGCAATGCCCCGGGATTCAACAATACCACGACAGATAAAGATTCATGACAAGTTGCGCTAACCGCTTCGCCGAGCACTTGCACAAATGTTTGCACATCGATCAGTTTTTGCATGTTGCGCGAAATTTCTGCAGCAACACCTATTCCCTCGCCATCTTCCAGTTCTACCGAAAATACCGCAACCCGGCCCTTGCGCACGGCCTCAATATCTTGCTCGATGCTTAGTTCGATATCCTGCGGATAAATGTTTTGTCCGCGAATAATAATCAGATCCTTGCATCTACCCATGATGTAAAGTTGCTGCGCATGGATAAAACCCAGATCGCCAGTGCGTAGCCAGCGCACCCCATCGTAGTTGACAAAAGCTTCTGCGGTTTCTTTCGGGCGCTGCCAATAGCCCTGCGCCAAACTGTCGCCCGATGTCCAGATTTCACCGACATACCCGTCCG